>NZ_JAAHHU010000050.1:0-42335 GCF_010672095.1 Moorena sp. SIO3I6
CTCACCCCCCACCCTCCCCCACCCCCACACGCCCCCCCCTCCCCCCCCTCCCCCCACCCCCCCCCCTCCCCACCCTCCCCACACTCCCCACCCTCCCCATCTCCCCACACTTCCCACACTCCCCATCTCCCCACACTCCCCACCCTCCCCATCTCCCTATCTCCCCACACTCCCCATCTCCCCATCTCCCCATCTCCCCATCTCCCCACCCTCCCCACACTTCCCACACTTCCCACACTTCCCACCCTCCACTCCCGAACAATACTCTGGACAAATGACAATAGTTGATAGTACCAATGTTCTATAGAGCAATCACTAAGAACGACCATTTTTTGTCAAGAGTCTTATGGAAAACCTCACATCTGCTCAACAAGAACTCTACGATTGGCTGGTTAATTATATTCGCATCTCACACCATGCCCCTTCGATCCGGCAAATGATGAGAGCAATGAACTTGCGCTCACCAGCACCGATTCAGAGTAGGCTGGAACATTTGCGTAGCAAGGGATATATTGATTGGACTGAAGGAAAAGCCCGGACGATTAGGCTGCTGCGGCATTGTAATTTGGGAGTTCCTGTATTAGGAGCGATCGCAGCCGGGGGCCTAGTGGAACCTTTCACCGACACAGTTGAGGAGTTGGATATATCTGGCTTTTTCTATCAACCAGGTAATTTTGCTCTGCGGGTTACTGGAGACAGCATGATCGAAGACCTAATTGCAGAAGGGGATGTGGTGATTATGCGACCAGTGCCTGATCCCGATGACATCAAGAATGGTCTAATTGTAGCGGCACGGGTGGATGGACATGGTACTACCTTGAAACGTTTCTATCGTAAGGGTGATAAAGTTACTCTTAAACCCTCTAATGCTAAATACCACCCCATAGAAATTATGGCAAAACATGTCCAGGTTCAAGGAGTATTAGTTGGTGTCTGGCGGGGATATGAGCAGCATCTAACACCCGCAGCGATACATTAGACTTCCCAACAGTTGTCGGGAATAGGGAACAGAGTTTCCTATTCCCATCGGCTATAATTACTAGTTATTACTTTTCCTCCTCATCTTCAATCGCTTCATCTAGCCGGTCATTAGCATCCTTAGCTAGCTTAACAAAAGCAATATTCGATGCTAATCCCACACTGGTAGTAACTATTCCATCAGATAGCTGTTTGGACATTAATAATCCTGCGCCTGCTAGACCTACAATCCCGCTTAGAATTGTAGCCCCGACAAGCAAGTTAAAGGAAAGGTTGGCTTGACGAATGCGCTCGTTCAAGTAGGTGGTTTCTGGGTCATATTCTTTGTTTGGTTTAGACATAATTTATTCAGCCTTTAGTTCAGTAACGCTCTTATCTCCAACTATAGGCTCTCAAAATTAATAATCTGGATTTGTGGGTCAAAGTTCACTTAGTTCACGGTCTTTACTATTGGTGAATCTCGAATAATATATCCGTAATTATTGTTTCACTGCTTGACAAACAATCGTGAAACTAGGGAATAGGGAATAGGGAACAGGGAACAGTTGCGTAGGGTGCGTTAGGGGCGGGCTAGCCATGATTTTGCGCCTCTTTCTGGTTGAAACAGCCCGCCCCGTAACGCACCATCATGAATAGTTGATGTAGGGTGGGCAGTA
The DNA here is from genome assembly GCF_010672095.1 of Moorena sp. SIO3I6. Classification (NCBI taxonomy): domain Bacteria; kingdom Bacillati; phylum Cyanobacteriota; class Cyanophyceae; order Coleofasciculales; family Coleofasciculaceae; genus Moorena; species Moorena sp. SIO3I6. The sequence continues at coordinate 1,635 of NZ_JAAHHU010000050.1, forward strand.
AGTATAATCGCGATGGTAAGCTTTGGAATTGGTATGATTACTGCCCACCCTACGATTTATTTTAATCTATTTTACAATTAATTTTCTGTTGGTGGGCAGTGCCGATTTAATTTACTACAAGCTTTGGAATTGGTATGATTACTGCCCACCCTACGATTTATTTTACTATTTTACAATTAATTTTCTGTTGGTGGGCAGTGCCGATTTAACTGAATACAACCTTAAAAATTGCTAGGAAGCACTGCCCACCCTACGATTTATTTTACTATTTTGGAATTTATTTTCTGTTGGTGGGCAGTGCCGATTTAACTGAATACAACCTTAAAAATTGCTAGGAAGCACTGCCCACCCTACGATTTATTTTACTCTATTTTACAATTAATTTTCTGTTGGTGGGCAGTGCCGATTTAACTGAATACAACCTTGAAAATTCCTAGAAAGCACTGCCCACCCTACGATTAATTTTACTCTATTTTACAATTAATTTTCTGTTGGTGGGCAGTGCCGATTTAACTGAATACAAGCTTTGAAATTCCTAGGAAGCACTGCCCACCCTACGATTTATTTTAATCTATTTTACAATTAATTTTCTGTTGGTGGGCAGTGCCGATTTAATTTACTACAAGCTTTGAAATTGCTAGGAAGCACTGCCCACCCTACGATTTATTTTACTATTTTACAATTAATTTTCTGTTGGTGGGCAGTGCCGATTTAACTGAATACAAGCTTTGAAATTGCTAGGAAGCACTGCCCACCCTACGATTTATTTTACTATTTTACAATTAATTTTCTGTTGGTGGGCAGTGCCGATTTAACTGAATACAACCTTGAAAATTGCTAGGAAGCACTGCCCACCCTACGATTTATTTTAATCTATTTTACAATTAATTTTCTGTTGGTGGGCAGTGCCGATTTAACTGAATACAACCTTGAAAATTCCTAGAAAGCACTGCCCACCCTACGATTTATTTTACTCTCCACATTATCCATATTTCGTAATAAAAAAAAATTTATAAATTCCTTGACAATATATTAATTTATAAATATATTAATATTATAATCCATTTAGAGGAATCACGATTCATGACCAAGAACATTCCGCCTAACTCCGATGACAATAACACCCCAGAAAACCCTGGTCGCAAACCTAAGCAAGTCAAGCTGATCTTGATCGGTTCTCCTGAAAAAGTTTGGAAGACAATTATTGCCCTTTATGGCCTTAAATACGCCTATCCCAACGAGTGGAGCACTCCGGAACCTACGGGGAAGCCTGATGAGATTATGACTTTTTTGATTCGCTATTTTTACGTAGACTAGGATAGTAATTTGCCAGGGTTTGACCCCCTGGCGACCATGAGTAAAATTTGTTTTGTGGAGGTTAGTTTACTGAGTTAGGATGTTGTTGTTTTGGATCAGTTGCTGACTTAAGCAATACTTGTAATGGCTTATATAATAGAATTCGGTCAAGCATTGGTTAACCAAAACTTGACCAATTTTTTTTGTATGTAAGGGAGCAGAGAGCAGTAGGGAAGTGTGTGGAGTGTGGAAAAAAACTTCACGTTACTTCACGGCACTTCACATGGGTGAAGCTCTATGAAGATTTTTGTGATTATTTTTTCACGGATAAACAAAATTTGTGAAACTATTGTCTCAATCTTACTCAACTACTAAATAATACTCTATAATAACCATAGGAATACCTACGGCACAAGCAGCGATCGCTTATGATTAGTAAAGAAGCCTTCGAGGAAAAATATAAGAACATGCCCTCGAAAAGGCGAAAAGTATTGGAGGCTATGGTTGGTGGCCAGACAGATGAAGCAATCAAAGACGAGGTGCTAAACGTCTATGATAAATCTAGTGTAAGAAAGCATATTGAACAAATCTATAAAGACTTTGGTATTAAAGCTAATCGTTCTAATTGTCGTTGGGAATTAGTTGAAATCGTTTATACCCATAAGCCTGAGTTAGTAGCTGATAAAGTTTTAAAAAAGTACGAGTTACCATCGTCTCCAGCTAGAGCTAATCAAAAGATATATATTGACCGCCCACCCATTGAAGCTCGTTGTTATCAAGAAATTGTCAAACCGGGAGCGTTAATTCGGATTAAAGCGCCGAAACGGATGGGCAAAACCTTACTGATTCATAAGATTATTGCTCATGGGGAAAAACAGAATTATGAAAAGATTTATTTAAACATGAATCAGCTCCCTTTCACTAACTTAGATATATTTTTAAACTCGTTTTGCTTGCAAGTTGGGAAAAAACTGAAATTGCCCAATCAGTTGCAGACCTATTGGGATGATAGTTTATTTACCAGTGTAGACAACTGCACCACCTACTTTGAAGAGTATTTGTTAGACTCTTTAGAAAGTCCGTTGGTGTTGTGCTTGGATGACCTTGATCGAGTGTTTAAGCATCAAGAGATTGCGGAAGGGTTTCTGCCCTTGCTCCGTAGTTGGCATGAGAGTGGCAAGTTTGAGGATAGTTGGAAAAAACTGCGGTTGGTGGTGGCTCATGCCACGGAAATTTACATTGATTTAGATATAAATAAGTCGCCGTTTAATGTAGGATTACCGATAGAGTTACTAGAGTTTAGTGATCAGCAGGTTAACGAGTTTGCCCAGGGTTATGGTTTGACCTTGTCTGTGGATTCAGTAACGAAACTGATGGCAATGGTGGGGGGACATCCTGATTTATTGTCCCAAGGGTTTGATTATCTTAAAAATAACCAACCAGCCGAAAAAACCCTGGATACTCTTTTGGCTTTAGCCCCCACAGAAGCCGGAATTTATGGCAGTCATCTGTACTTACTGTTAACTAGTATTCAAGAGCATCCCCAATTGCTGGACGCTGTTAAACAATTAGTTAGTACACCCAAACCGGTGCGCCTGGATGCTACTATCACTCGGAAGTTAGAAAGTATTGGACTAGTGCAACGCCATGGCAATGATTGTAGTTTGATATCTAATTTGTATCGTCAGTATTTTAGCGATCGCATTTTAGGGAATAGGGAGTAGGGAGTAGGGAGTAGGGAGTAGGGAGTAGGGAGTAGGGGTAATATCATTATTATCAACATAGCAATAAGTACGATAACAATGAGCAAAACTATCTTTAACTATACCTAATTATTGAAAACTACTTGTTCTCTATCCTATCTCGCCAGACTTCCCAGACTTCCCAGACTTCCCACACTTGGTACACTCTTATCACTGCTCCCTACTCCCTACTCCCTGCTCCCTAAAACCCAGAAATTTGTACCTCACCGAATTGCAAACCGCTGTAATGACCAATCAACAATCAACAGTCTATAAAGTTGGAGGTAGTTTACCTCAAAATGAACCCACTTATGTGACCAGACAAGCTGATCACGAGCTTTTTCAGGCATTGATGGCTGGGGAGTTTTGTTATGTGCTCAATTCCCGACAAATGGGTAAGTCCAGTTTGCGGGTGCGAACCATGGAAAAGCTCACAAAGGCGGGAGTCGCTTGTGCCTCTATTGATGTTACCAGGATTGGCAATGACGTAACCTCCGAGAAGTGGTATGGCAGTTTGATTAGAAGTCTTGCCAAGAGTTTTGAATTAAAGGGAAAAGTCCAGGTAATTCCTTGGTTAAAAGAGCGTGAAATATTCTCGCCAGTGCAGTGGTTAGATGAGTTTATTGAGTCGGTTATCCTAAACGAACTAAGTCAACCGATTGTTATTTTCCTTGATGAAATTGATAGTATTATTAAAGTTAAGTTTAAAGATGATTTCTTTGCGTTAATTAGAGCCTGTTACAATCAACGAGCCGAAAATCCAGCTTACAATCGTCTAAGGTTTTGTTTACTGGGGGTGGCAACTGCCGCAGATTTAATTCAGGATAAACAGCGGACTCCGTTTAATATTGGTCGAGATATTCGGTTGACTGGGTTTACCTTTGAGGAGGCCAAACAGCCTTTGGTTCCGGGTTTGGAAGGTAAAGTTAATAATCCTGAACAGGTCTTAGGTGAGATAGTAGACTGGACGGGGGGACAACCGTTTCTTACCCAGCGCGTGTGTCGTTTGGTGGTCGAGACTTCGGAATCGGGCAATAGTCTTTCCCTAGACCAGATAGTGCGTAGGCAGATCATTGACAATTGGGAAGCCCAGGATGAACAGGAGCATTTGAAGACTATACGCGATCGCATTCTCAGGAATGAGCAACGGGCTGGGATGCTGTTGGGTTTGTATCAGCAAGTGTTGGATCACGGGTGTATAGCTGCTGATGGGAGTCAGGAACAGACGGAGTTAAGGCTATCGGGGCTGGTAGTTGAGCGCCATGGTTGTTTGGAGGTTAACAACCGGATTTATGGTGAGGTTTTCAATTCCGATTGGGTCAATCAAGAATTGGCTAGACTGCGCCCCTACTCTGAGGCGTTTACCGCTTGGCTTGATTCTGGGTGTAAGGATGAGTCTCGATTGTTGCGGGGGGGAGCATTAGACCAGGCGGAACAATGGTCGAAGGGAAAAGCCTTAAGCGATTTGGATTCCCAGTTCTTAAGAGCTAGTCAGGTTTTAGATAAGCGAGAAGTGCAAAAGGCTTTGGCGGCTGAGAAAGAGGCTAGTGAGATATTAGCCAAGGCCAAACAGGAAGCGGAAGCGTTGTTAGCAGAAGCCAAATTATTGACACGACTAGAACGGAAAGCCCTCGGTATTTTACGACAGTTACCGGATAATAATGTTTACTACGGCACCAATACAACAGGGGAAACCCTTTTGTACCAGGCCATGGAGAATGGGCAAGATCTATTCAATATAGTAACAGATGGTCGCCCCCTGGAGCAATATCCTGCTACTAGTCCTATAAATGTCCTCCACCAGAGTATTAGTCAATTTCGAAAAGGGGCTGTGCTCACCGGGCATCAGGACTGGGTAGATAGTGTAGCCTTCAGCCCGGATGGACAGAGGCTGGCCACTGCTTCAGGGGACAACACTGCCAGAATTTGGGACAACCAGGGCAATGAAATTGCCGTGCTCACCGGGCATCAGGACTGGGTAGATAGTGTAGCCTTCAGCCCGGATGGACAGAGGCTGGCCACTGCTTCAGCAGACGGCACTGCCAGAATTTGGGATAACCAGGGCAATCAAATCGCCGTGCTCAGCGGGCATCAGGACAGGGTAACGGATGTAGCCTTCAGCCCGGATGGACAGAGGCTGGCCACTGCTTCAGCAGACGGCACCGCCAGAATTTGGGACTTACAGGGCAATCAAATCGCCGTGCTCAGGGGGCATCAGGACAGGGTAACGGATGTAGCCTTCAGCCCGGATGGACAGAGGCTGGCCACTGCTTCAGCAGACGGCACTGCCAGAATTTGGGACAACCAGGGCAATGAAATCGCCGTGCTCACCGGGCATCAGTCTAGGGTATTAAGTGTAGCCTTCAGCCCGGATGGACAGAGGCTGGCCACTGCTTCAGCAGACGGCACCGCCAGAATTTGGGACAACCAGGGCAATGAAATCGCCGTGCTCAGCGGGCATCAGTCTAGGGTATTAAGTGTAGCCTTCAGCCCGGATGGACAGAGGCTGGCCACTGCTTCAGCAGAGGGCACCGCCAGAATTTGGGACAACCAGGGCAATGAAATCGCCGTGCTCACCGGGCATCAGGACTCGGTATTAAGTGTAGCCTTCAGCCCGGATGGACAGAGGCTGGCCACTGCTTCATCGGACCACACCGCCAGAATTTGGGACAACCAGGGCAATGAAATCGCCGTGCTCACCGGGCATCAGTCTAGGGTATTAAGTGTAGCCTTCAGCCCGGATGGACAGAGGCTGGCCACGGCATCATGGGACCACACCGCCAGAATTTGGGACAACCAGGGCAATGAAATCGCCGTGCTCACCGGGCATCAGAACTGGGTATTTAGTGTAGCCTTCAGCCCGGATGGACAGAGGCTGGCCACTGCTTCATCGGACCACACCGCCAGAATTTGGGACAACCAGGGCAATGAAATCGCCGTGCTCACCGGGCATCAGTCTAGGGTATTTAGTGTAGCCTTCAGCCCGGATGGACAGAGGCTGGCCACTGCTTCAGCAGACAAAACCGCCAGAATTTGGGACAACCAGGGCAATGAAATCGCCGTGCTCACCGGGCATCAGTCTAGGGTATTTAGTGTAGCCTTCAGCCCGGATGGACAGAGGCTGGCCACTGCTTCATCGGACCACACCGCCAGAATTTGGGACAACCAGGGCAATGAAATCGCCGTGCTCACCGGGCATCAGGACAGGGTAACAAGTGTAGCCTTCAGCCCGGATGGACAGAGGCTGGCCATGGCTTCAGATGACAACACCGCCAGAATTTGGGACAACCAGAGCAATGAAATTGCCGTGCTCACCGGGCATCAGTCTAGGGTATTTAGTGTAGCCTTCAGCCCGGATGGACAGAGGCTGGCCACGGCTTCATTTGACAACACCGCCAGAATTTGGGACAACCAGGGCAATGAAATCGCCGTGCTCACCGGGCATCAGTCTAGGGTATTAAGTGTAGCCTTCAGCCCGGATGGACAGAGGCTGGCCACTGCTTCATTTGACAACACCGCCAGAATTTGGGACAAAAAGGGCAATCAATTAGCCGTACTCACCGGGCATCAGAACTGGGTATTAAGTGTAGCATTCAGCCCTGATGGAAAGACCCTGGCCACTGCTTCAGCAGACGGCACTGCCAGAATTTGGAAGGTGGAAAGTTTAGGTGAGCTGCTAGCTAGGGGCTGTGAATTGCTGGAAGATTACTTTGTTAGGAATCCTGGAGCTAAAGAGAAGTTATGGGTATGCCAGGAAGAGGGAATAGGGAACAGGGAATCGGGAGTCGGGAGTCGGGAATCGGTTCAACGTTGAGGTTCAGAGGTTCAACGTTGAGGTTCAGAGGTTCGTTCACAACTGATCAATTTCATCCACACTCAACCCAGTATATTGAGCAATATCCTTCAGGGGTAACCCTGCTGCCTTCATCTGTTTAACAACCTTTTGTATACCTGCTTGTTCACCTTCTTGTCTACCTTGTTCAAGACCTTCTTGTCTACCTTGTTCAAGACCCTGTTCAAGACCTTCCTGAATCAAGGTTTGATTAACACTGTACATATCCCGGTACACCTTCAGACTATCCTGGTACAGGGCTTGCTCTTCAGAGGAGAAATTGGCAATTTCGGCCACCTCAAATAGCTGGGCAAAAACATTCCCTTGCAACGGTTCAGGGGGAGCATTACAGCTGGCGAGATGCCTCAATAAAAATAACCACTTATCAAAATGGGTTTCTAGTTGATCAACAGATTTAGTAAATTTTGGTAGTTCCACATAGATGAATTTCAACTTATCGTAGAACACTTCACACCGCTGATTTTTTAGCTCTACCACATGCAACAGTTCTGAATCCTGCTTATGGTCATCAAAACAAAAATCCAGAATACCGACGGTGTAGACTGCCCTTAGCTTATAATTCCAATTTCCCTGTTGCGCCTGTTCTTGGATGGGGAAAGTGGCATAGTAAACACTGCGGTCTTTGAAGAACGTTTGTTTTGCCTTTTGCATTTCCACAATGAAGCGTTCACCGCTTGTGCTCTGGCAATAAATATCAAAAATTGCTCTTCTGTCTACTAAGGTGTTACCCAGGAACTCGGGATTCTTAATGGTGACATCCTGAATCTGATGGTGAGGAGGCAACAGCGTATTCAAGAAATCAATCAACAGTGCCTTATTTGGCTCAGTGCCAAAGACGCGCTTAAAACCGAAATCCGTGAGCAGATCAATATATTTATCTGGCAAGGGGAAAACCATAGCAAAAATTCAGATCAATAAGAAGGTATTTTTATTAGCTTTAATTTCGTCTATCTCCCTATTTCTGGATTGGCTGCATCTTTTTGATTTTACTAAAAAACTATGCAGCTGTTGCCCCTATTGCCTATTGGGGTGCATCTCACCTTTGCTGTTTGAACCGTTGGGTGGAACGGGCATCAGTCGTGGAACAGGCTTCCAGCCTGTGGCAATTTTCGGAAGGGCGTTCCAACACTTTGTGGAACAGGCTTCCAGCCTGTGGCAATTTTCGGAAGGGCTATCCCAACACTACGAGGCAGAAAATCAGTGCGAGCCCGTCCCAACACACCCTACGGCTGTCAAGAAATTACAGACCGTTCCCACAAAAATTTTCTTTCAGACTCTTTAATCGGTACATCATTAATACTAGCTTCCCGTCTCTTCATTAAACCATTTTCAGCAAATTCCCAGTTTTCATTACCATAAGCTCGATACCAAAACCCAGAATCATCATGCCATTCATATTCAAAGCAAACTGAAATCCGATTATCCATAAAACTCCAAAGTCGTTTTCTCAGGCGATAATCTAATTCTTTTGCCCATTTGCGCTTCAGAAACGCAATTATTTCTTCTCGACCACTAATAAATTCGGCACGATTGCGCCATTCCGAATCAATGGTATAAGCGAGAGCAACTTTCTCGGGATTGCGGGTATTCCAGGCATCTTCAGCAGCTTGAACCTTAGCGGTTGCACTTTCTAAGGTAAAAGGAGGTAGGGGTGGTTTAGTTTCCATAGATAGATAGCGGTTTTAAATTTGGTGAGGTACAAATTATAGGCTTTTAGGGAACAGGGAACAGGGAACAGGGAACAGGGAGTAGGGAGTAGGGAGTAGCGATGCAGCGCGGTCTTGGGGGTTTCCCCCATGAGCGACTGCATCAAGACGGGAGTAGGGAGTAGGTAAGAGGGAAAACAATCCTGTGTACCTGATAGTTATGAAAAACGCTGATAGCACCTCAAGTAGCGTGCGCGTAGCGCATTAGCTTAATTATTATAGCGGTTTTTAGTCTAATGAGGTACACATAATTTTTGGCCTGTTCCCTCTTCCCCTCCTGGGAGGGGTTAGGGGTGGGTTACTCTTCCCTATTCCCTATTCCCTGTTCCCTGTTCCCTGTTCCCTAAAACCAGAAACTCTGTACCTCACAAAATTGAAAACCGCTATAACAAACTCTAAACAAGACAGGCTTGGAAATCTTGACGAAATTGGTTTTCATCAAGATTGCGGCCAATAAAGACTAACTCATTTTTTCTGGTTTCTTCTGGTTTCCAAGCACGGTCGGGACGACCCTCAAAAATCATATGTACTCCCTGGAAGACAAATCGATTCTCTTCTCCCATCACATTAAGAATACCTTTCATTCTGAAAATATTTTGCCCTTGGCTCTGTAATAATTCCGTTAGCCATGTGTTTAATTTTTCCAAATCTACTGCTCCTGATTCTACAATGGCAAAGGAAAAAACGGATTCATCATGTTCATGAGCATCTTCTCCTAATAAGTCCGGGTCAATGTCTAGAGCTTGTTTAAGGTCAAAAGCCCGCACCCCTAACACTGAATCCATATCAACTTCTGAGTTTTGGGTACGATAAATTTTGACTAAACCATTCATGGCTTTGATTTTTTGCTCTAATTCCTCCAGTTGTTGAGGGTCTACTAAATCAATTTTATTGAGCAAAATCACATTAGCGAAAGCAATTTGTTCCTGGGCTTCATCACTATCCCAGTGCTCTAAAATATGCTTAGCATCAACTACCGTTACCACGGCATCAAGGTCTAACTGGGTTTGAATCTCTTCATCCACAAAAAAGGTTTGAATTACCGGGGCAGGATCAGCAAGCCCAGTGGTTTCAATCACTAAATGGTCAAACTTATCCCGTCTCCGCATCAAGTTACCGATGATTCTAATTAAATCTCCCCGCACGGTACAGCAAATACAACCGTTGTTCATTTCAAAGATTTCTTCATCGGCATCGATAACTAACTTATTGTCAATACCAACTTCCCCAAATTCATTAACAATTACCGCTACCTTTTTACCATGCTCGTAGGTCAAGATATGGTTGAGTAACGTAGTTTTTCCGGCTCCTAAATAGCCAGTTAAAACCGTGACGGGTATAGCGTTATTTACAGTAGTTGCAACCATGACTAGTATAATGAATTAGTTGTCTAAAGTTTTTGGTAAGCATATGCGCTACGCGCACGCTGCGCGAACAGCCGTCAGTGGTCAGCCGTGAGCTAAAAGCTCACGCTACGCGAACAGTTTAAAATAAACCTCTTTCGTGGCACAGGCTTCTAGCCTGTGAAGCATTAGCTGATAGCTGATAGCTGATAGCTGATAGCTGATAGCTTACAGTTTTTGGATGTCTAGTTCTTGAATTTGTTCTATGGATTGATGAATCTTGTATTGTTGCGGAGGTGTTGTCATGATAGCAATCACGGTTTCTAAGGGAGGGCAATCTGGTTCATGGCATTGTAGCTGACTAACCGAAATAGGTATTTCCGGATCTATTGCCAAGTGCTGATAAACCCAGTTTTTGATTTCCCTAATTTTAGCTGAATTAGTTTTAGACTTAGAGGTTTGAAATAAGTTCATTGTTATTAACCAAATCCCCGACTGGAACTGGAAATAGAATTTTGCCAAATTATTACTTCACCATTTTGCCCTCCGGCAGCTAAATAGTCTCCAGTAGGGTTCCAAGCTAAACAAGAAAATTTTATTTTTCCGCTAAGTATTTTGTTTAGCTTTTTAGCCTTTGACCATAGTTGAATACCACCATCATTACTAGCGGAAGTTAGTAGGGATGAATTGGGGGCAAAGGTAATTGCTTGTATGGCTTGATCATGTTGTAACACAAGATTTTCCCAGTTGTTGATTTCGTTGTTAAACTGCCACACAATTACCGCATCTTGACAAGACGCAGCTAAAACTGGATCAGAAGTATTGGACCAAACAACTTTACTGACTTTGCCGGGAAATCCCTGCATTAACCAGGGGGGAGGATTACCCCAGTGAAGTACAGAAATAGTGCGGTCTAGATTGCCTGAAGCAAGATAGTCACCATGGGATGACCAAGCACAGTCTAGACTAGCTCCAGGGACTTCAAGCATTTCTGGTGGCTCTGACCAGTTGTCAATGTTCCAGACTTTAACACTACCATGGCCACTAGCAGCAAGGAATTTACCCTGGGGATGCCAAGCTATATTGAAAACTGATGAGTCTGCAAAGTTTAACTCTGCCATTAATTGCCCTTGGTTAACATCCCAAACCTTAACCTGGCGATTTACGGCAAAGGCTAATAGATTTTTTTGGGGATGCCAAGCTAGGGAGTCAATCCAAGCGTTGCCCTGATCCAGGGTTGTATTTAGCGTAAACTTGGGGGAATTGACCCCCAATTGCCAGATACTAACCTTGCCTTTCTGTCCAGCAGTGGCTAGATAATTGCCATCTTGGGAAAAGCCCACACAGTCTAGGGTATAGTCATTGCTGGCTGTCAAAATTTCCAAATTACCCTGTTGCCATAACGCCAGTTCTCCTGCAGCAGTAACAATAGCTAGATAATTACCTTGGTTTGACCAAACTAAGGCTGTGATGTACTCAGACAATTGCCGTTTATCTAACTGTTTTAGTGTGTTCGTGGTTTTGGATTTAGTTGACACTGATTCCCTGGTATAGCACTACACATTAAGATTAGTAGCGTAGGGTGCGTTAGGGGCGGGCTCCCCTTGATTTTCCCTCTCTTGACATCGGTTGAGAGAGCCCGGCCCGTAACGCACCACCGGGTCAAACACCATGCATTGAAATGCACCTGGATAATTTACGTTTACCCCGACAGCATTAATCATCCTAAGCTACCACTTTTTGTAGGGTAGGAATTTACCACACATAATGATTTGTACGCGATCGCCTTTCGGGTCTTCTACTTTCTCTACTTCTATGGAAAAATCAATAGCACTCATAATCCCATCCCCAAACTTCTCATGGACCACCGCTTTAACAGGCATACCATACACTTGCATAATTTCGTAAAAGCGGTAAATTAGGGGATCGGTAGGAATTTGAGGGTCTAGGGAACCCTTGAGAGGTGGCACAGTTAATTCTTCAGCTACGGATTCTGGTAAACCCAAAGCGGTGACTAGTTTGGTCGCTTCCTCCATATCTGCGCTAGCTTGACGATAGATTACAGAAGCAACCCAAGTTTCATCCCTACCTACAACTTTTTCCAAATCTTCAAAGGTGAGTCCTTTTTCTTTTTTTGCGGCTAACAACTGTTTAGTAATTTCTGCAATTGCCATAATTATTGATGTCTCCTGATTTTTGGTCTTTGGTATTTTACACTGTAAGCATTCAGCTATCAGCTTATGTGCTACGCACACGAGTGCGCGAACAGCTATCAGTTTATGGGCTACGGCTGAAGGCTAAAGGCTGAAGGCTTACTAGCTGACGGCTGACCGCTGACGGCTGAATGCTTACTTTACACTAACGGAGGATTTTTAGTGAATTCTCGCTTCTTCTACCGCTCTAGTTTCCCGATATAGATGGTTTTCCATTTCCTGTTTCAGTTCCATATAGGCAGGATGATGCTCAACCGTAGTGCGATCGCGTGGACGGGGGAAAGGCACTTCAAGCACCTCATCAATGCGCGCCGCAGGGCCTTTGGTCATCATGACAATCCGGTCGGATAACAACAGGGCTTCATCAATGCTATGGGTAATCATAATGGCAGTTTTACGCTGCTGCTCCCAAATGCGCTCGATTTCATCCTGTAAAAAGCCCCTAGTCAGAGCATCTAACGCACCAAAAGGTTCATCCATTAACAAAATTTGGGGATTAATAGCTAAAGCTCTCGCAATACCTACTCGTTGTCGCATACCCCCAGATAGTTCGTGAGGATGTTTGTTCTCTGCTCCGGTTAAACCCACTAGTTGGATATTTTCCTTAATAACCCGTTTTTGCTCCCTCGCAGAAATTTTAGGATAGACAGTTTCCACCGCAAACCTAATATTACCTTCCACAGTCATCCAAGGCATAAGGGCATAGTTTTGAAAAACCATACCCCGGTCAGGTCCTGGTTGAGTCACAAGTTGCCCATTGATAATCACTTCGCCACTAGTGGCGGAACTCAAACCCGCGATAATATTCAGCAAGGTGGACTTACCACAACCAGACGGGCCAATAATCGACACAAACGTGTTGTGCTCAATATCTAAATTGATATCTTCGATAGCGACAAAGTCTGCAGAAGATTGGCCAGTGATTTTATCAAACCAACCATGCTTACCGGGGAACGTTTTTGAAATATGACGTAATGAAATTTGAGCGTCACTGTCATTGTCACTAATGACCTTACGGCCCTTGGAAGAAAAAGAAGTACTCATCTGTCCGCCTCCCTGGAGACTCCCGCTATAATCTTTGATTTAGCGGTGTTTGAAGTTACCGTAAGGAGATTGGAGCCTTTGTGGTTGGTAGTCTGTGAGTTAAAGTTTAAGTCTGTTGTAATAAGGCTCCAATCTCCTAAGGTTTCGTCTATAGGAAAGGGAGGACAAAATTTAATTTGTATAGGCATAACCATCCTTCCTGTGAATAAATTTGCAATATTTGTGACTGATTCCTTGTACCAGCCCTGATTTAGTTGAGATGTTGAAATATCCTGATTTTCGAGTGGCTACTCGCCCAACGTAAGTACCGACCTTCTTTCCTTTAGTCACCACGGCTCGTACAATATCGCCTGTTTGGAAACCTCTGTGAATTTTAGTTCTTGAACAGTGACGGATGGGAAATCCATACTTGTTGGTTCGACAAAGCTGACGAGTTCCATGACCTTTGGCGGCAATCAGTAAAGGATGGGTTACTTCAACAATCAATGTTTCAACTTTTCCAACATTGGCCGCATCTAACCAATGAGTTTTTGGAAGGTTTTGACGACATCGATTGAACTTAGTTAATCCGCCGCTGCTTACTTCAACAGGCAACCCGGTTGACTTTAGGTTGTGGTACAACTTCCAACGAGTTACATTAACAGAAGCCGCATCAGCCAAGGGGCGTTTAGCTTGATTGAGTATGCGTTTCAAGATGCTAGGTTTCTTAGACAAGAAAAGCTCAATGTCTTGGCTGGATTTAGCCTGATTACATGGGTGACATGCTATAGCTAAATTAGAAACCCGATCGGAACCGCCTTTAGACTTTGGTTTGATATGCTCAATTTCTAACTGAGTACCTGTTGTCCCACAATAAGCACATTTACGATTCCATTTTTCAAGCAAATATTCCCGAAGTTCGTAACCGTAAAGTGTACCCTGCTGATACTCGACTCCAGATATCTCAGGATTTTGCAACTTCTGGGTGTCGAATCTTACCAACTCTTGAGATATGCCTATAACAGGACACAATCGAATCAGCTTCTTAACCCAAGTTAAAATGTTTTTAACTCTAGACATCAGGCTAGGAGCTAGCCAACCTTTTGGTCTAGTTCTATTAAGAAACCTGGGCTTGCGGTATCGAGTCTTACGATTCCGTCTACTACTCCTTAATTGCCTGCGAGAGGTTAAAGCCTCCCGTATTTTAAAGCCCCTATGGGTAAGTTCTGCTCCCCAAATTACTCGCTGTCCTTGGACAATAGCTAAACCGCTTGTTTTTGCGCCAGGGTCTATTTTGAGTTGATGCTCGTGAGTTACTGGTTCCTTTATTTCCTCCGTCAAAATTATAGTAAATGGGTAACGACGATAGACCTTTGCCTTCCCTGTCGAGAGTAAAATTATAGCCCTCGCTGGTTTACATGGATCTAATGGTTGTCCCTTTTTGTTAAGTACAAATACACGCATAATTGTGTTTTCTCCTATTGCTAGGGTAAAGTTAGCTTCGTCAAAGTTATTTCTCGGTACTTTCCTAATTACACTGGCTTAACTCAATTACACCTGTTTAATAATTAGGTTCTAGAGCTGGGGACTAGCTACGCATCCCCAGGTAGGAACTTAAACACTTAGAAATAACGTAGTTTTTTGAAAACTTAGACTGGTAAACTTTGAGCTGGAAAGCTCCCGCTATACTCGTGGGTGAGTTAGCGGTGAGTTGTTTACGAGGAGTTTTTACCGAAAGAAACCAGTTTTTCAAAATAGGCAAATATTTGATCAAGGACAATACCCACAATCCCAATAATAAAAATGGCCACGAGAATATTGGGTATGTAAAGGTTATTCCACTCATTCCAAATGAAGTAACCTAAACCCGTACCCAATAGCATTTCTGCTGCCACAATCACCAACCAAGAAATCCCCATACTAATTCTCAAACCAGATATGATGTTAGGTAGGGCAGCGGGAATAATCACCTTAAAAATCGTACGCCATTTAGAAGCGCCCAGAATTTTAGAAACATCAAGGTAATCTGGGTTAACATTGGCCACACCAAAAGCCGTGTTAGTTAGGGTTGGCCAAATACTAGCAATGGTAATAATGAAAATCCCTGTCATCTCTGAGTTCCGGAATATATACAGCCCCAAAGGTAACCAAGCCAGGGGAGAAACCGGTTTAAGAAGCTGGAAGTAGGGGTTAAAGGCTTTAAAGGCAATTTTGGAAATACCTACCAAGATTCCCAAAGGCACAGCAATGATTGACGCTAACGTGTAGCCAATCGCTACTCTCCGCAGGCTAATTAACAAATTCCAACCAATACCCAAATCATTAGGTCCATTGTCATAAAATGGATGGGTTACCCAATACCATAATTCCTTAATGGTTAGGGAAGCCGTGGGCATACCCTTAGCAAAAATCTTCATCTTTGCTCCTAATTCCCAAAACAGTAAAAATATGCCTAGGGAAAGGATAAATAGCAACAGAGCTCTGAAGTTTTCATTTTCAAAGATTGTGAGTTGTTGTTTTTTGTGAGTTACGTTTTTGGGTATTGATGTCATGTTGTAATTGCTTTTATCTGCAAAGAGCTTGGTGAGGTAGACTTCGTCAGCTTAAGCGCTACGCGCACGCTACTTGAGGTGCTATCAGCTATCAGCTATAGCAAAGGGAACAGGGAACAGGGAGTAGGGAACAGGGAACAAACATTCTCTCAATTGATTTAGGATTGCTATATCAGCTATCAGCTTTTGAATAAAATAAGCTGTTCGCGTAGCGTGGCCAACGGCCAACGGCTGACGGCTGACGGCTGACGGCTGACGGCTGACGGCTGATAGCTGACGGCTAAATGCTTACCTTTAAAAACCGTATTTTTTAATTTGTTCATCCACATACTCTTGGGGTTTAGCTGGATCAAAAGTGTCAAATTCCAAGGTTTCTGTACGGTAAATTTCTGTAGGTGGAGTTTGTCCCACTTCCTGAGCCAATTCCCTAGCTAAATCTGTAAGAAAAATTTCTTTACCCACTTCATCATACTTTTCAGAGGTGATAGCTGATTTGACTTTTCCATCTCCTTGCAAATCCCAACGCACTAACTGAGAAGAAATCCAATTCGCAAAGCTCTGCCAAGGATAGGGATCAAAATCAATTCTGTCTGGTACAGCTTTGGTGTTACCTTGACCATCTTCAAAGTTACCTGTTAGTACAGCTTCCACCACTTCCACCGGCTGGTTCAAAAAGGCTCTTTCGGAGATGGCTTTGGCAATTTCTGGACGATTGGCTGGGTTACGGGCATAACCTGCAGCTTCGATAATTGCTTTATTGAGGGAGCGGAAAGTGTTGGGGTTTTCCTCAATCCAAGCATCGCTGGCGGCAAAGGCACAACAAGGGTGTCCTGGCCATAACTCCTTGGTAAGTTTGTGGATAAATCCAGCGTCTTCATAGACAGCCCTTTGGTTAAAGGGATCGGGCATCAAGTAAGCATCGATATCCCCTGCAACCAACTGAGCAATACTATCTGGTGGAGGAACAGGGCGAATTTTGACATCTTTATCAGGATCAACTCCGCCAGTGGCCAAGTAGTAACGCATTAAGAGGTTGTGCATGGAGTAAGGAAAAGGTACACCGATGGTGAAGCCTTTGAAATCGGCGGGACCGTTAATTTTACCTTTGTATTTGTTAGCTACAGTAATGGCTTGACCGTTAATGTTCTCGATACTGGCTAGTTTAACTCCAAAGGTGGCGGAACCTAAACCCAACGTCATGGCAATAGGCATGGGGGCTAGCATATGATAAGCATCCAGTTCTCCTGCGATCGCAGAATCCCTAACCGCACCCCAGCTAGGCATTTTTACTACTTTGGCATTAAAACCATACTTGGAGTAGAACCCTAAAGGTTCAGACATAATAATAGGAGTGGCACATGTGATCGGGATAAACCCAATTTTAAGGTCTGTTTTTTCCAGACTGTCTACATTTGGTGGTGGTTGATTCTCCCCGGTCTTTAAATCCTGAGTTTGCTGTTTAGAGGTACAGTTGGCTAGGGTAACTAATGCAGCACCTACTGCTAAATTTTTCAAGAAGCGGCGGCGGCTGAAACTATTGTAATGCCTTACATCCCCGAAAAATTCTCCAGCTTTAGGACCAAAGGCAGCGGCAAAAGCATTTTCGATACCACCAGCTTGTTTAGCTAGCTCTAAAACTAATTGCTCCCTCTTCGGGTCCCCTTTACCAGCTACTTTTAGCTGTCCGGCAAAAGAAGCCCCACACAAATATGCGTAGCATAGGTGTGGGATTAATTTTGCACAGGGTATTATAAAATTGCTATAATATATTTACTGATAAACAAAGCCGAAAATGCTGGTTTGTCAGCCACAAACGTTCCTTAAAAATAGAACTTATTGTATTGTTCCGGCGCGGAGGGGCATCCCGTGTCGTTAATAAAGCTTGCCGAGTATCCGAACCGTTGGGTGGAGTTGGCAAGAAGCCCACACTGAACTCAACGAGTCAGTGTGGGAGTATGTCACTAGCAGTGCCTTTCTAATATCAGCAGCATTAACCGCATCTGCCATCTTAAACGTATCGGGTTTATAAACTCCCATTTTTGTGAGGTCTTCGATCATATCCACTGGATCGTTAGGCATATCTTCTGCCATAAATTTCCAGTGTTCAGCAGTCATGTGGACGCCACCACAAATCATACACCATAGATCTAATTCACTCAGATTACCTCTTTGGGAATCGAGGTTACCCCATTTTCCCGTTGCCTCTGTAACTGATGAAATTACCATAACTACATATATATGTTGATGTAGTTAGGTTAGGGCTGATGCTTCCAAGTCTTTTGTAGCTAAAAGTACATAAGCCTCGATTTTTTTTGCATCTACCGAAAATCCTGTGCTATTTTAGAACCTTCTTTTCCCGATTCCCGATTCCCGATTCCCGATTCCCGACTCCCGATTCCCGATTCCCGATTCCCGATTCCCGATTCCCGATTCCCGACCCGCCCCCAATCCGAATCTGATATGATATCTCAATCCGTGAGCAGCAACCGGAATTTATGCAACTCGTTGATTGGCTGATTGTCCTAGTTTACTTAGTCTTGTCCCTAGGGTTAGGACTATACCTCTCTCGCAAGGCTTCCGGCAGTCTTGTGGATTTCTTTGTTTCGGGGCGATCGCTCCCGTGGTGGTTAGCAGGTACCAGTATGGCTGCCACTACTTTTTCTATTGATACCCCCCTCTACATTGCCGGGGTAGTTGGCAATCGAGGCATTGCGGGCAACTGGGAATGGTGGAGTTTTGGCATATCCCATCTGATCATGATTTACATCTTTGCCCGGATGTGGCGACGGTCAGAAATTGTGACTGATGCCGAACTCACCGAAATCCGTTATGGTGGCTCCATCGCTGCCCTATTACGGGGAACCAAAGCCTTTCTGTTTGCTGTACCAATCAACTGTATTGCCATTGGCTATGCCATGCTAGCCATGGTGAAAGTGGTAGGTGCTCTAGAAATTTGGCAAAGCCTTGGTATTGCGCCCGAAGCCAGTAGTGTAAAACTCTGGAGTGTATTGGGAGTAAGTGTTCTAGTCTTAGTCTACGCTGGCTTTGCTGGACTGTGGGGCGTAGTAGCTACGGATTTCTTCCAATTCTTTTTTGCCCTACTCGGAGCAATCATAGTTGCTGTAGTTGCCATTAACCATGTCGGTGGTATTCATCAACTAATCCCAAAAGTGCAACAAGTCACCCAACAGGATGTACTCGCCTTTTTTCCCCTCACAGTTGGTTCTGGAGGGATTAGTTGGAGTGAAACCGCTGGGATCAGTGCTAGCACATTCTCTGCCTATGTGTTCCTGCAATGGTGGGCATGGCGTCGCAGTGATGGGGGTGGTGAATTTGTCCAGCGCCTGGCCGCATCTAAAAATGAAGCAGATGCCGAGAAAGCGGCTTGGCTATTCAATATCTTTCACTATGTAATCCGGACCTGGCCCTGGATATTAGTTGCCCTAGCCGCAATGGTAATCTATCCAGATTTGGCAGACCGGGAATTGGGGTATCCCAAACTGATGCTAGACTTTTTGCCACGAGGGATGCTGGGGATAGTGGTAACCTCCCTGATTGCCGCATTTATGAGTACTGTTTCTACCTCCATTAACTGGGGAGCCTCTTATCTTACTAATGACCTCTATTTGCGCTTTGTGCATCCCCAAGCCACAGAATCAGAACTGGTCTTAGTGGGGCGGATTGCTTCAGTGCTGGTCACGGTTTTAGGAGCAATTGCCGCCTTCTTTGCCACAGACGTTGCCACCGTGTTCCGGTTAGTAATTGCCATTGGTACCGGACCGGGATTAGTGTTAATGTTACGTTGGTTCTGGTGGCGGATTAATGCTGCTGCGGAACTAACCGCCATGGTTGCTGGTTTTGTAGTCGGGTTTGGTACCAGTGTCGTGCCAGTTATTCAGATTCCTGACTTTGGTTGGCGTCTGCTGGTAACTGCTGGAATTACTGGTGTTTTGTGGATAGTGGTGATGTTACTCACGCCACCAGAATCTGATACCACCTTAGATGAATTTTATCGACGGGTGCGTCCAGCCGGGCCTGGCTGGAAACGTCAGCAGCTTCGCACCGGTTTAGCCCCAATCCAGGATTTGGAACACGATCTAAAACGGGTGCTAGCATCGATATTGCTAATGTTTGGAGCAATGTTAGCCATTGGAGGATTTTTGTTGCTAAAGCCCTTGACCGGTTGGGTTTCTCTGGTAATAGCCGTTCTAGGATGGATGTGGCTGCGTCAGATTAAAGGGAGTAGGGAGTAGGGAACAGGGAACAGGGAATCGGGAATCGGGAATCGGGAATCGGGAATCGGGAATCGGGAATCGGGAATCGGGGAAGAGAGGGGAGTGTGGGGAGAGGGGGGAGTGTGGGAAGTGTGGGAAAGATAGGGAAGTGTGGGGAGTGTGGAGATAGGTAATTGCAACGACTATACTATTAAAGCGGTTGTCATAATTATCAGGTAAAGTCAATTTTCTTATCCCGATTCCCGATTCCCGATTCCCTACTCCCTACTCCCTATTCCCTGTTCCCTTAAAAAAACCATAGTTTGACAAGTCATTTTAAAACTATGTTAAAAACTGTAAATATCCAAAACCCTTTAGTAATCGTCCTGGTTATCGTAATTTTAGTAATCGGGGTGGTATTTTTTATCTACTCTCAAGCCCAGAAAAAAATGACCGAACCGAAACCATCTAACTACGAACTTTGTCGTAACGAGGAGATAAATCAACCTAGCTATTATCCCGTAAATCAGACCCTATCATCAAGTCTTTATCAACCCGTTAGTGAGTGGATCGGACGACTGATCGAGCTGCCAAAGGAGGAACGAACAACGGATGATTTGGTACTCTTTGAAGTCTACCATACTGCTCCTGAGTATCAGCATTTGGTAGGACAGATTGTGACCTTAGGATGGAGTAAGGATGCTCCAGGGATCCAAGACTATGTGAAGCGAGTTACCACAGATATTAATTTTAATCAAGCCACGATAGATAGCATCACAGGCGGCACTATCCATCCGGTTCGATTAAATAATCTCAATCAAGTAGGTCCCCTGGAATCGTTGGCTGCAGCCAGACCTGACGATAATGTGATTGTCATGGTAAACAATCCAGTTGTGACTGAGTCAGAGACAAGGACATCTTTGACTATTGCCGAAGACCCAGTGCAAATTACCGGTCGCTTCTATGGCTTAGTTACCATTATTAAGCGGGAGACACTTCAAAGCGATCGCTTTGAAGTGTCTCCCGCTTAATAAAGACTCAAAACAATTTGATGGACCTCAAGAAATTATTCGTATTCCTCAAGTGGTGGCTGACCGGGATGGCATCCCTAGATCTACCAATTCCCAGATTGAAGACTCTCCTCTAAATAGCGCTGGTTGGTATATTTATGGTGCTCAGGATCCTGACGGCATTTTTGTTACCCAAGGGATTGAACCTAGGGCTTTGATGATGCTAGAGCCAGATCAAGTAATTTTGGGAGTTGAGGAAGGGGTAACTTACATTAAGGAAAAAAATTGGGAAAATACCGAACAGCAAAAAGGTACTGGCAACACAGTTCTGCTGGATCCTTTAGCTGAAGAAGCAGAGGCGGCGATATCCCGTTGGCAAGAAGGAGACCGGGGAATTGTCATCCATCTTTTTGGGGGAATTGGTGGTAATAAAAAAGATGAACGTGCCCTTTTTAATATGGTAAGCGGTCACTTTGCCTATGGTATTGCTCATGTAGTGCGTGACCCATTAAGCGATGAATTACGCTTTGATATAGAGTACGATCAAGTTTATGCTAGTAACCCCGATGGCATTGTTTCAGGGTCAATCAAATGGCCGAACTATATGGGAAATTTGCAGCGGGGTTGGTTAGGCAATCGACCTGTTTCTGATGTGATTGTTAAGTTGGATGCAGTCACCCAAGACTACGAGTTTGGTGATATTAAACTATCACCCTTGGACGAATTGAAGCATCAGTTACAAGTAATGATGGCTCGCTACCGCACCGGGGATGGTGACGGTGCAGCATTGGTTTCACCAGCAGAATCCTGTGTGCAAGACTCCAATCAAGCGCTTTATGTAGCAATCCAACAGATAGAAGATGAAGTGAATGCCAATCCTGAAATTCAAGAGTGGTTGAAAAGTCATCCAGATCATCCCCAAACTCAACGATTTCAACAATTATCCGAGTTGGGACAAGCACTAGAAAAACAACTGACTCCCCTAGGAATTGTTCGTAGTGACTGGAAGGAAAATGCTGAAACCTTGGTGGGAGTTGCTACCAGTGACAATCCCATTATCCCGATCATTAGAGGACTTACTAGCTGGCGCACTATACTACCACGACGTGGTCATGACGAAATCGCTAATCTTTTGTTAAACCATGGCGCTAAACTTTGGGTTATCCGCACTAATCAAGTGGGAGGATTCGATCCCGATATTATCCCCTATGCTCCGACTACGTTATTTTAGAATGAAGAATGAAGAATGAAGAATGTAGAATGAAGAATGGAGAATGGAGAATGGAGAATGGAGAATGAAGAATGGAGAATGAAGAATGGATAATGAAGAATTAATAATGGAGAATGGAGAATGAAGAATGGAGAATGAAGAATGAAGAATGGAGAATTCTAAATTCTTAATTCTAAATTCTTAATTCTTAATTCTAACTTAATTCTTAATTCTTAATTCTTAATTCTTAATTCTAACTTAATTCTTAATTCTTAATTCTTAATTCTTAATTCTTAATTCTTAATTCGACCTTGACCGTGCCATAGTGGTCAAGCGTCTTAGCAAAGGTTGCAGCATCTCAGGAACTGCTGTATCACCAATTTCCACAGTTTTTTTCCGTCCAGCGACTTCCACTGTCAGTTTGTAGCTAAACTGATCGGCACCTGGTGTTGATGACATCAGCTGTGCTGGTAGCTCAAAAAAACTAGTAGTATTCAGCAGACCTTGCAACTGATCAGCTTCTTCTGGCGATAGGGATTCAGTATCAACCTCAGTTGCCATATTCATCCCCATAAAACCGCCACTACGCTCAAAGTATATTTTCATAACACCCCCATAGTCTTTACTTCTTAGATCTTGCACCATTGTGATTAATTCTAGTTATTAATTTTAAGGTGGGCAGTGTCTGGGGTGTGGGGTGATGGGGAGAGGGGTGGGTTCCTATCTCCCTATCTCCCTATCTCCCTATCTCCCTACCCGTGAAATTTTAGTCCGACGCCAGAAACAGGGCTACTCCCTAAGAGGGGGTGAAGAAAGACCTGATAAAGTCTGGCGCACCTGCGGAGCATCCTGGGGGTTCAGGGGGTTGAGGGGTCGGAGGCTGTTCAATAATCTCAACACCTATCTCTTCCCAACCTTTACGGACAGCTTTTTGTTCCAGGCTGCCAACACCAAATCGGTCACCTGCCACCTTGTATGTCTCTCTGGCAGCATCCTTAAATTCTGAGGTGGTACCCAGCTTATCCCTCAAAGTAAGATACCAGATCCAACCGGCCTTATCCCAAGCGTATCCACCAATGTCCAGAGCAGCAATGTAGAAGGCTCGGTTGGGGATACCAGAATTGATATGAACCCCACCATTATCTTGAGACCCGGTATAGATGTCTCTCATATGAGCTGGTTGAGGGTCTTTACCTAGTCTGGGGTCGTTATAAGCACTCCCTGGTTCTTTCATGGAGCGAATGCCTATACCATTGACATTCTCACTAAACAGACCAGCTCCAATCACCCAATCCGATTCACTAGCAGTTTGGTTCAGTGTCCGTTGCTTAACTAGGATGCCGAACACATCAGCAAAGTGTTCGTTGAGAGCACCTGGTTGATCCCGATAAACCAGTCCCGCTTCATATTGGACCACCCCATGGGTCAGCTCATGGCCAATAATATCGATGGCGATAGTAAAGCGATTGAAGAGTCTCTCCTCTTCTGGCAAATCTTCATCCCCATCCCCATAGGTCATCTGTCGGCCATTCCAGAAGGCGTTGTCAAAACCGCTCCCATAATGAACGGTTGAGCTCAAAACCATCCCGCGATCATCAATCGAGTTCCGCTCGTATATGTCACTATATAAATCAAAGGTGGCTCCAGAACCATCGTAGGCTTCATCCACTGCTGTGTCACCTGTGGCTGGGTCTCCTTCCCCCCGGACTTTACGGCCAGGTAAACGAGTTTGGTAGTCTGCATGGTAGATCACCCGTTCTTTAGCTGCTCCTGCTTCTCGGGCACTGGGTCGTGTGGAGAAGTCAGCTAATTCCTGGCGCACCCCACGGAACTGACCAGATTCCACTAGGGCGCTCAATGCCCGTTCTCGCTGTATAGGGCTTCCCTGTTCTGAAAGTTCCCGCAGCATATACGCCGGAAGTATACAGTGCAGAGGGTTGCGGTGGTTATGGTGGTTATGGTGGTGATGGTTTATCTTGGTAGGCATAGTATTATTTAAGTCTTTTTGCTATTACTATGATCGCCCTTGCTAGCGCAGGTTTTTTTGCCAAGTTTTTTTGCCCGAAGCAACATCTTGGAAGCTTTGCCAGCCACTCTCAATGATAGCGAAGGAAACTCAAAACAGTTTGTGATTTAGGGCATTTCCTATTGCTAGGATGATTGAGTCTGTTCTATCTTGCTTTAATTCCAGTCTCTTCACCCTCTTTCACAGTTTCATAAATCATCCATCCAAATCAGCAACGCCCTTATCTGTCGTGTCTCGATTGAAAAAATCGATACCCAAATTAGCATTATAGGTTAGATTTCCGAGCTTTTAAGTCTTTGATACAACAATTGTTACAATATAGTCGGATTGTATTATTTTTTCCTGATTAGTAATTGGCAATGGTTCAACATTTTTTAATGTCATGGAATAGCCATCAAAATTTCTAACAGCTAAATTTTCTTGGGCTGCTCTGAGGGTTAACTCAACCTCCTCTGGTTGTGAGTTCTCCTTGACAACCTCGAAGGCAATGGTGACTTGTCCTGGTTGCACACAGACTACATCAGCTGGGCATCTGGAATCCTCCACTATATCCAGAACCTTAACTTGCATCGTTTTCGATTCCATTAATGCCATCTGATCGATCTGGAGTTGAATCTCTTGATTTAAATCCGCCTTAACCAAATTTTCTGTTGGTTGAATCTCTTGATTTAAATCGGCCTTACTCACATTTTCTGTTGGTTGAGTACAACCGAGCATCGGTTGAATCAGACTACAAATAATAATAAGTTTTATGAACCCTGAGACTAAAGCTAATCCTTTCGATTTTGTCATGATTGACCACCCCAAGTCTGTTTAAATCTAACCTTTTCGCCCCTACTAATTGTACCTTACTAATTTTATAGGATTTTCTCTTAATTGACACAATAAGAGACAGAAAAATCCTCAAGCTCCTAACCGTGACTGTAATCGGATGGTAACCATTCAGCCCAAGGCTGATCAGCTATAAGCTAGTTATTATCAGGGTAACATAACTGATAGCTTCCAAACCGGGTCACGAAAAAGTGCCCTATTTGAAAAACCGATTAGGGCTGACTCTGTTTATTGATCCAGCATTACCTAATTTTAGCTAAGACGTGAATGCTGAGGTCGGATTTGACTACAATATCTTGCGATTTATTAATTAACGTAAATTTATCAATGCGGGAACTTGCAACAATGAATTTAAATCAATTAACTGGTAACTAAGGGTAATTGCTATTCAACGATCAATACTCTTACCCATAAGCCGGTCTTGTATAGGTTGGTCACTTTTTTCCACAGCCATAGCACTTATCAAGACCAAGCTTAGATATTGTTTCAGTTTATGGAACATCATGACTAAAAGTTTGTTAAAAATTTATCCCCTTGGCCATCTCAGTCTTGGTTTGGTGGAATTGGTATTACTGGCATGGGCAATTCGCCTGTGGCGTCGCTCAACTAGTCTGGCAATGATTGTCCTGCCCATTGTGCTAGCAAGCATTAGCTATGACAATCTAGTTCTGGCCATGGGGAGCCTGATTGGTGAAGGAGATCTCCTGAAATCACTGAGTATGGTGCGCTTCCTCTTACACTTCTTAGTGGTGCCGCTGTTCATTGTAATTGCTGTTGAGCTAGCTCACCGCGCTGGAGCAGTTTGGGCTAAGACAATTGTACGAGTGTTATCCTGGGTGCTTGCCCTAGGACTGGGTGGGTTTGAAGTGGCGACCCAGTTTGTTGGCCTAGAATTGGTTCCAGTCACCTTTGCTGGCACCTTGCGCTACACAGTAGCGGAAGTGAGTGCTCCACCAATTGTAACAATTTTGGTCAATTTGTTCGTGCTGCTGATTGGTATCGGCATCTGGGTAAGGCTGAAATGGCCATGGCTATTTGTAGGAACCTTGGTTGCCCTAATTGGCAATGCTGTACCAATCTCTAGAGTTGGCACCCTCGTCGGTAGTGCCTCTGAATTCGTCATGGCTCTGAGTTTGCTGTTAACTGAGCGGCGGACGCAGTTTGTCCGTGCCCAACTCGGCTCAGGTGAAAAGACAACGAAGGTTGAAGGTTGGGTTGAAGGTTGTTCGCGTAGCGTGGCCAAAGGCCAAGGTTGAAGGTTGGGTTGAAGGTTGGGTTGAAGGTTGAATGTTGAAGGTTGAATGTTGAATGTTGAAGGGTTAATAACCTGAAAGCTGAAAGCTGTAATCTCTAAGCTCTAACCTTAAACCTCTAACCTGTAACCTGTAACCTTCAACCTGTAACCTTCAACCTGTAACCTGTAACCTTCAACCTCTAACCTTCAACCTGTAACCTTCAACCTCTAACCTGCAACCTTCAACCTAGATGGTATTACCGACAAGCGATCGCATTATAAAATCCCTTTCGATTAGTTATCCTCAAAGAGGTTACTGCCATGAATGCCGAATTTAAATTTAGACCAATTCCCTTTGCTTGGGTTGCTATCCATCCTGAGCCGGTAGGTGTTGTTCAATTGATTGGTGGTGCGTTTTTCGGAAGTTTTCCGACAATTTTTTACCGGTATATCGCCAAGCGATTATTTGAATCAGGTTATACCGTTGTTGCCAGACCGTTTAGATTTACCTTCCGCCATTGGCCTGTAGCCATTGGTTTGGTCAAAGAACAAAAACCCCTATTCAATGGAATTTTAGAAGAAGCAAAAAAATTGGGCTATGATTACAGTATCTATGAAGAGGACTCCTCTGCCAGAGCGAAGAATTATTTTTGGTTAGGTCACAGCTTAGGAACAAAATACATCGCACTCTTGGAACTTTTAAGTGATTTGGAGTTCAAAAAAATTCAGGAAATTCTGGGAGATTGTGTGGGTAAAGATCAAGAGGAGCAGATTCATAATAGCCTCAGAGATGCTGATCTAAAAGATATTTCTTTGATCAATCAACCCTCTGTATTAATGGCTCCTGTTATTAGTGGTACCAGTAGTGCGGTTCCTGTTCCATTCATAGCTGATTTAGTAGACAGACTTGGTTTCGGGGTGGTACCCACACCCGAACAAACCTATTGCTTGATCAAAAATAGCAGTTTATTTAATCTTACTGCTTTAATTAGCTTCAGTAAGGATAAGATTGCTGAAGAAGCTGGAACGGTGCGTTGGCTACAGGAGAATTTAGGCAATAAACTCCTCACTGATAAGAAACTTCCCGGTAAGCATTTGACTCCCCTCGGTTGGCTCCGGGGAAATGATCAACTTGCGGATACCGTGATTCAAGTTATCAAAGAACTAACCAAGTAAGTCTAAGGGAGCAGGGAATAGGGAACAGGGAACAGGGGGAAGAGTGTGGGAAGTGTGGGAAGTGCGGGGAGATGGGGAGATGGGGAGATGAGGAGATGAGGAAGGGGTCAACCTACAACCTCTAACCTCTAACCTCTAACCTCTAACCTCTAACCTCCAACCTGCAACCTCTAACCTCCAACCTGCAACCTCCAACCTCCAACCTTGGCCTTTGGCCACGCTACGCGAACAACCTCCAACCTCCAACCTCCAACCTCCAACCTTCAACCAAATAACCTCCAACCTCTAACCGTCAACCGCTAAAAGCTGTGCCATTGTAGTAAGATGGAGAAAGTAAAGAATTGTTAAAATCAACGAACCATTAAATTCATGGCTATTTTTCGTCAGTACATTGCTCCCCTACTGGCACTACTAGGCTTCTTAATTGCCCTATTGGCAGTCAGTTCTCGGATCTTTTTACCGAACGATATGCTAGCCCCTGCACCGATTGAAGAAGTTGACGCTGCCAGCATTCAAGCACCAGTATTCGCTCAGCTGGTTGTTAACCAAAATTTCGCGAAAATTGGTGAGTAAGCCATTGTTAGCAGGCTACCAGCTACGACTGGGAACGGTACGAGAACGGGCAATTTTGGTGAAGTTCATGGAGTTCACTTACCAAGAGCTTTTCCCAGAACAAAATGATTTTTCTCACCTGGCGAAGACTGTTAAACAGTACTTTTCCAGAGAAACCCCCCTGTGGTGGGTTACAGCAGCGGATGGGAACGTTTCTAGGAAAGGTTATACTGCAACTCATCCCTTGCCCGTGGGGTGTCTGTGGATGGGCAATGGGGTTGATCAGGTAAATGGCGATCGCTATGGCTATATCTTTTTACTGTACGTCATGCCAGCACACCGCCGTCAAGGCATTGGTTCAGCACTGATGCAGCAGGCTGAAGCTAGGGCAAGGGCAAGAGGCGATCGCCAAATTGGACTACAGGTGTTTCAATCGAATCAAGTCGCTTTGAACCTTTACCACGGACTGGGTTTCCGCACCCAATCTCTGTGGATGGTTAAACCATTGGCAAGGAAATACTAATGAAGACTCTGGTAGAATCAGGCAAGATAAGGTAGGTTATCAGGCATGTATGAAGATGATGATCTGAGTTTACTGGATAATACGGCTTTACTAGAAAGCCCTTTAGATGACATAGAGCCGATTGAAGATGAGTTAGAAGCTTCCAAACCTGATCCAGAGGAAATGCTGGCTCTGTTAACGGCACCGGAAAGCCAACAACGGATGCTAGCAGCTCGTGCCTTTTGTGAGTTGCAAGATGAGCGGGCAATTCCCCATCTGATTAACCTGTTAAATGATGTTTGTCCTTTGGTACGGGTAAGTGCTGCCTATGGTCTCGGGCACAATCCCAGTCCCACGGCAGTAAAGCCCTTGATTGACCAGCTAACCGTTGATTGGAACGGTTATGTCCGTAAAGGGGTTGTTTGGGCATTGGGGAACTGTCGCGATCGCCGTGCTTTAGCTTCTCTAATTGATTCCCTAAAAACGGATATTCCTGCAGTGCGTTTGTGGGCAGCTAGTGCTCTGGCGCAAATGGCAGAGTTAGATTATGAAGAAGTAATCGCATCGATTCCGCCCTTGATTACTGCTTTAAGGAAAGACCCAGTAGCAGCAGTGCGCAGTAATTGTGCTTGGTCTATCGGGCAACTGTGTCGGGAATTGCCCTCCAATGCCGTTTACGCTGGTGCTATTGATGCCTTAATTGAAGCAATTGCTGATGATGAAGACCTAGGGGTAAAAGAAGACGCCAAAGCTGCCCTCTTGAAAGTGGGAGACCCCCGTGGACTTCAGATGATTGAAATGATTGAGATGGAAGGGTTTTTGTAAGTTGGCATGTTATAGCCCTGGGCGCGGGAAGTCTGGGGAGATGGGGAGATAGGGAGATAGGGAGATGGGGAGATGGGGAGATGGGGAGATCTTACAAGGGTAGGTTTTGAGTACGTACTTTCATTAGCTAGAAACTCCTCAATATATGTATTAAAATATGTATCAAAATACACAATCATTTCCGGGGTAATTCTGCCCATTTCCCGCTTCTGACGACTCCCGACTCCCGACTCCCGACTCCCGACTCCCGACCCAAATGTAAAAAACCTACCCCTGTGAGCCCCTCTCCCCACAGTCTTCTTCCTATTCCCTGTTCAAGCCTTATGCTTTTAAGCCATCTTGCGCTACACTAGCCACCTGCTCAACACTGTCATTAGCTAATGTTTCTAGGACTGCCTTAGCCTCTTCTCCTCCCAGATTAACCAGTGCCTGTACTAACCGGTAACGAATTTGCCAGTCGGAATTAGTGGCAAAGGGAATCAGCAGAGGCACAGCCCGGGGGTCTCCCAATTCTCCTAAGGAACTAATGGCGGCTGTTTGGATTAAACTGGTATCGGATTTGAGAGCGTCTTCTAAAATTTGAAATGAACGGGGTTCACCTAGTTCCCCTAAGGCAGCAATAATACTAAATTTAACGATCCACTCAGTGGTTTGGTGATAGATTTGCTCTAAATCATCATAGGCTTCGGTGAGCTTCAAGGCACTCAAGGAATCCGCTGCTGCTGCCTGAACATCTGGTTCTGGATCATTCAAAAGGCGATCGCGTAATAGGGTCAAAGATACGGTTAAATCCTGATCACCCAAGGTATCGAGCTGGCTGACTGCCCCATATCGAATCCGAACATTGTTATCTTTAACCAAGGGTTGAATTAGCTCAAACCCCACCGATGGTTCCAGCTGGCGTAGTTGGTTTAATCCTCTAATGCGGTGGCCAAAATCCGATGAATTCAGCAGCTCTTGGACAGATTCACGAGTAACGCTCATGGGTATTTGATCTATATGTAGCCAAAACTCAACTTACCATGTTACTTGTTCACCGTGAACACTGTTTGAGATAGAACAGTTTCCTTAATTCGCTAATTCAGCTGCCATGGCCCGGACAATATCCCCAGATGTCAGAATTCCAATCACTTGCTCTGCCTCATCTGTTACTGGTAAATGGTGGATTGATTTTTCCTGCATCAACTTAGCCGCTTTCCGTAAGGGTTTATCCGGTTTGATGCTCATGGGATGACCAGTCATTACTTCTCCAGCGGTTTGTCC
Source organism: Moorena sp. SIO3I6 (assembly GCF_010672095.1). Taxonomy (NCBI): domain Bacteria; kingdom Bacillati; phylum Cyanobacteriota; class Cyanophyceae; order Coleofasciculales; family Coleofasciculaceae; genus Moorena; species Moorena sp. SIO3I6. The sequence goes on from NZ_JAAHHU010000050.1 coordinate 32,206, forward strand.
GAGTGCTTTATGGAGTTCTTGGTCATAACGGGCAGGATTTTCTAAGTAAATGACGCTGTCGAGAAACATGATATAGACTGGCGGTTCTACTCCTGTCTCCTGCCACAGCAAGTCAGCTTCTGAAATCACTCCTACCAATTTGCCTGCTTCGTTAACCACTGGCAAGCCACTGATGCTTTGTTCAGCAATAATTTTGATGACTTCCTTGATCGGTGTTTGGGGCTGCACCACGATCGGGTCGCGGGTCATGACTTCAGCAACGGTTTTGGCCATAGTTGGGTTTTTAAGGGTTTTCAAGGGTTTGCCAGGTGATAACTATATTCTCCCACTGCCTTAGTCTAGAAGGTGACAGTAGTCTGAAAACTTTATTGTTGATTAAGCTTTGACAAGCCTTGCCCAGTTACCGTTAGCGACCCAAACAGCCCCCAAACCATAAGCAACGTCCCTTTGAGAAGGTACCCTTTAGGGTACTGTCAAGCCAGGTAATTATCTAAGATTCTATAAATGTATAGTGTTGCTCATACTTAAGAGGTACCTTCAATGGTCTTACCCCTATCCCTACTCCCTACTCCCTACTCCCATTAACCCAGGAGGAGGTAGCTGACCAATGTTTGCGATCGCTATCACTACACTAGGGTTTTACACTAGAGTTTACAAATGAGATGTAAAACTAGGATGGATAAAGAAAAGGAACAGTAAACCGGTTACAAGTAACAGTGGTAAAGAGATACGAATAGTTTTTGATGCTCCGATAAATCAGCAATATTGTTCATGACCTATTTGTAAATGCTGAGATAGCCGCTATCTGATTTTGGGATTTGGGGGTGTTGAGCTGGTATAGCAGAAGTCAGAAGTCAGAAGTCAGAAGTCAGAAGTCAAACTCTTGCGCTTACTTAGGTTTGAGACTTTTGTCATGTCCGCGCCTGCCCTGGCGACTGCTATATAATTTACTCTGAATACTGCTCTTAGAGTTCCCCGCCAAGGCAGTGATTATCTACACTTCGGGAATTACTCCGGCCAAGATTAAACCACGATTATCCTCACTAACCTTATATTTTATCTGCTGAGATTGTTATTATAAAAATAAAATTGTTACATTGTTATGTGGTAGATGATCTAGCTATCACTTTAATTAATGATAGATTTAACTGGTTCTCAACGCAAGAAATTACGCGAAGCCATTATCAGTGCTTATCCCACCAAAGATGACTTAGCGATAATGGTTGATGATGAGTTAGAAGAAAACTTAAATGCCATAGCTGGGGGAGGGAACCTTACTCAGGTTGTTTTTAGTTTGATTAAATGGGCTGAGTCAAGAGGTAAATTAGAACCCTTAATTATCGCAGCCTATGGGACTAATCGAGGTAATCCAGAATTAAAAGAGTTTTATCAAACCATTTTTCAGCAGAGGTTTAGGATTCATCTCCCCCCAGTAAATACTATCAGGGATATTGGCCCTGCTATTGAGTGGCTTGGAGCAACGGAAGAGTTACAACTCCAAGGTTTCTGGCAACCGGAACCAGATTTTTGGGATGTTGGCTACCTGAAACGAGCAATAGCACAAGCAAGCTCTGTATGTCGGATTGAAATTAACCCACAGGGAATTGAAGGGACTGGTGTTTTGATTGCCAACAGGCTAGTTTTGACTAATTACCATGTTCTGAATCCAGATGAAAACGCGGATATGCACATCAATGCTCTCAATGCTGTCTTGCGTTTTGGTTATTTTAGCTCTGGTGAAACCGAGGGACAGGTCGTTAAATTAGACAGACAGCAACCGATTTTACATTTCAGTCCTACCAACAAACTAGATTACGTTTTGCTACAAGTGGCAGCAACTAGTCCTCCATCCAATGATACTAAACCTGCTCGTTGGAAGCCTAATCATCTTCCTGTTAAAGGGATGGGAATTAATCTTTTTCAGCATCCTGAAGGTGCATCAATGAAACTCTCTATCAGTCGTGATGGGATAACCGGAGTTTATCCCGAGAGGGGACTAGTTCAATATGTCAACAAAACTGCCTTCGGGTCTAGTGGTGCCCCATGTTTTGATGAAGATGGTACCCTAGTCGCTTTGCATCACGCTCAGCGAGCTAGATCGTTTGGTACTATCCGGGAAGGAATTTTATTTAGTTGCATCTATCAGGAAATTAAATCCTATCTCTAGTAAGGAGAACTAATACTTGACATGGGTCGTCGAATTATTACCACCCAATTTGAAGCTAAGAGCAGGGCAAAGATTGATGGCTATTTTGATCGGCTGCTCAAATATATTCCCTCGGAAATTGTTGGGGCTTGGATAGCTATCAAAGGACTGATAACAAGTGCCGACGACGTTCCGATTAATCTATTATTATGGGTGTTATTTATAGTCTTTGTAGTTCTAACTGCTGTTTGGATATTAAAGTTAACATCAGAGTCCAATAAGCCACCAGCTGTTACCCAAATAGTAGTTTCTACTGGCGCATTTGTAGTTTGGGTATTTGCTCTGGGAGAGCCATTTTCATCCTTGGCATTTTACCGTCCAGTCTATGGTTCCCTATTGCTGATTCTCTATAATATCATTATCCCTTTGTTTAATCCTTCTGAATTAAATTCGTAAGTAATTTAGTAAAATATAGTATGAATGTATGAGTTATCTGGTTCTGAACGGGAGGAATTACAAAAAGCTATTCTTGATGCTTATCCAGATATAGGTGACCTTGAGATGGTGGTCAGTTTTAAGTTCAATAAAAATCTGACAGCTATTGCAGGAGGAAATAATGATGCTCAAATTATCTTTAAACTAATTCGGTGGGCAGAAGCACACGGAGATATAAAAACACTAATTGATGGGCTTTATAATGATAATCCTAGAAATGAAAATCTCGCTATAATTTATGATAAAATTATAGCGAGATTTGATTCAAATGAGAGAAGTGTAAATCATAAAATTTCCAGTATGCATGATAAAGTCATACCGGATTATGAAAAAAAAAATTATCACTATAATAATCAAAATAACAAAAAACAAATTATACAACAGCCAAATAAGCAATTACCTCAACCACCAAACCAAGAAAACTATCAACACTTAAACTATCTTCTTAAAAATCAACAATGGGAAGAAGCCAATGAAGAAACGTTGACTATTATGAATCAAGTTTATGGTAGAACTACAACAGACTCTTGGCAGGAAAGAGATATTCAAGAATTTCCCTGTGATATCCTCTGTCAAATCGATAAACTCTGGCGACAATACAGCAATAACTATTTTGGTTTTACTATCCAGACAATGATTTGGGAAAGACAATGCACTAATTTAGCTCATCCTGAAGAAGCATTTGGTAACTATGTAGGCTGGTATGACTCCGACAGAAACAGATGGCTATTGTATTCAGACCCAGCTTTCAGAGCAAAAGTCAGACATCAATACATGTATAAAGGAATTCTGCCAACACTGACTTCAAAGAATTACCCAAAGAATTACCCTCTGAAAGTTAATGCTAGTTTTATACCTCACCTTGTTGAAAGACTTCAATTCTGTGACTGTGATTCATTTGATTGAATCAGGATGATTGACAATACTTTACCAGGGGCATAGTTAATACTGTTTATAACCTTGAGGAGTTTGCTAATGAATGAAATCTTTCTAGGACGAGATCAACAACAGGAACGTTTCCGAGATGTGTTAGAATCCTTGCGTGATTCAGCCTCCACTTCCCAAGAACATCCAAAAATTTTTCTACTTCATGGTTTTGGTGGTATGGGTAAAACGACGCTCTTGCAACGACTGTACAACATCAGTCGAGAGGGAGAGTTTCGAAATTGGTTCAATACTTTATGGATGGATTGGGAGAAAGAAAGAGAACACTATATTGGTCTTCAAGTAGACCATGATGCTATTGAGCCAGCTACTATGCTGGAGGCTATTTATCATAAATTTGTTAAGCAGGAAGAATGGAAAGACTATTTTCAAGAGTATAGTGAAACTCAGAGTATCTTGAAAGTAACTATAGAAAAAATTAAACAAGCGGAGGAAGAACAGGAAAGAACGAACCAACCAGTGCGACTTGATTTGACAAAAGACGAATCAGACGTTTACAGAAATTCAGACGAAAAGTTAGCCGAGGCTTTGGGAGCAGGGATTGCGCAGATAGCTGATAAAAAGCCATTACTAATTTTTTTTGACACTTACGAACTGGTTGACCGAATCGAGTGTGATCGTGTTTTGCGCAAGGTGATGAAACATCGTGGCGGTCAGGTTGTGTGGGTAATTGCTGGACGGTCAAATTTAGCAGATAATATCTGGAGAAATGAACCAGCTAAAGAAGCCCTAATTGCAGCCTTGGCAGATAACGATCCCGATATTGTGGCAGTAGCTATCAGGGCTTTAGGGCGTTTAAATGCCCTGGAAGTACCGCAACTTATTCGTTTCCTCAATTTGAATCAATCAAAAGATCGATACGTGCGTGAAGCAGCTGCTCGTCAGTTAGGTTATATGGCTAACGATCCGATAGATATAGCCAAGGTCTTAGAGGCAGTTGAACCTTTAATTGAGGCAATGCGTAATGACTACATTAAGCCAGTTCGGGAGGCAGCTAGTGAGGCAGGAGCTACTATGTATTTTGCAACGGAGTCTTCAGATTATAAAGGAGTAAAATTAAATAAAAATGTTCGTCAAAAACTTCAAGCTTTTCTGATACTATTGGGAATATTATATCCTAAAAACAAAGAAGAATTAGAAGAAACAGATCCGGCAATATTAATGAATAATTTAGACAGTTCCGATGATATTAATGAACGAGAGCGTATTATTCATAAACTAGGGAAGTTACAAGCTCCAAAAGCTGTGAGACCACTGGTTGACTTGCTCCAAGACACCAATCAAGAACCTGATATCAGAGCAACAGCAGCAGCAGCCCTTGGGGAGATCGGAACAGCAACTGCCAATGATGATCCGGCAATTCAGGCTCTACTTAACGCTTTAAGGGATAATGATAGTTTTGTGCGTCTGCAAGCAGCACAAGCTTTGGGGAAATTAATTCCTCCCGTAGGCATAGATGCCTTATACCAAGCTATTAGACAAGATAAATTTAGTAATGTCCGTGATGCTGCCAAGGAGGCATTAAAAAAATATATTATAGATTCTAATCGTTCAACTAGTGAAGATAGACTAAATGCATTTAATTACTTAAAGCTAGTTTATCCAAATGATGCGGAAACACTGTTACAACAACCTATCCCTGATGCCCATGTTTTAAGGAAATATAATCCAGAGCAACAGGTCAATTTTGATAATATGTCTGTGGGTGAACTTATTGATCAACTAAATAATAACAATACTCAAATAAACCCAGATGAATGTGTAGCGATCGCTAAGGCTCTAGGGAAACATGGAGATAGCGATGCCTTAGAGCCACTTATTAACAAACTAAAAGATTTAGAAGAGGGAGATTGGGTAGCACGGGTGTCTGTAATCGAAGCATTAGGTAATTTAAAAATTTCAATGGAGGAATTAGAACAAACCCAATTGGTACAAAAAATTCTGGTGGATAGGTGGCGTAATGATGCTATATCTGATGTTAGAGATGCTGTCAAGGAAGCTCTCAAGTATATATATCTAAAAACCGGTGGCTACAAACCTGCAGCACAAGCTTTGGAGCGATACTCGGACGATCCATTCTTCCTGGAACGTTTAAAAGCTAAGATATCTTCAGCAAACACTAACTAACGTAAAATTAAGCACAAAAAGTTATTTAAATATTATCTATACTAGAGTAAACTTATGTAATGAACTAATACCCAAGATGGAGTATCCAATTAGAGCCAGAGAAGGTAATCCCTACACAACTCTAGAGTCGAAACAGGTAAGTATATCAGAAATAATTAGTAAGCTATCTAATCCAGAAACACAAGTTGATGCCTTGCAAGCCCTTGGCATTAGATTTAATAATAAAATCTTAGACATCAAGTTTATTGAAACTGGCAATGCCTACGCCGATCCGGATGGGGATAGAACTAAAACAGAGGATGTATCAACAAAAATCGTTGACGTAGAATTAATCCTTGATAACCAGCCACGGCAACCTCTTACTATAGAAAATTATCTCGAACCCTTCATAGAAGATGGTGTTAATTTTTTTGGTTCTGTTACGTTCAAAACTCCTAATGGAGAAACTAGAAAAATACCCATGATTGGCAGAGGAACAGCGGCACTTGATGGCAGAGCAAATGATGCACACGCCGGATTTTGTGTTGGTGGTGCTTGTGCCTCTTTCCAAGAACGTACTGCTATAGTTCTAGCGGTCGCTGCTGCTGCTGGTGCTAAGGACGAGCAAATAGACTTGATTGGAGAAAAACTAGGGTATATTAATGATAAATATCACGGGCGCAGAGATATACTGGCTTATTCCTTAGAATGTGCCAAGAGGTCACAGATGCCAAGTTATACAGAGTACATGAAAGCCCGTTATCCAGAAGGTGAACGTTCTCCATTACTTCAAAGTATGATTAATACAGGGAAACCTAATCAGGCTTATTACCAAAAGGCACTCCATAAAATGACTCCTGAAGAACTGGCAGAGGATCGAGAGGCAGCAAAAGCTAGTTATAAATCCTACTCTTAGTTCTTGCTTTAGGCATTTTCGAGGAACTAAATCCCAACTCTATTTTATCTTACCCTTTCAGAGATTATATTGATGGAATTTTAGTTCCCCAGAATAACCCCAAATCATAGTAGTTGGGTTTTAAACAACAGGGTTGCATCTATAGTTTCGCTATACAATAGCACAAAAAAACTTTATTTTAAAATAACCAAAACTATGGTATCTAAAGATATAGTCAGCAACTATTTGCAAGAGTTAAAAGATTCTCTTAAAGAAAAGTTAAGCAACAAATTTTTTAAAATCTATCCCTTTAAGCGTACTTATAAAGATAAGTCCACGGCTATAGGTATAGGTAAGGAAGTAATCTCCCGTAAAGAAGAAATTACTGGTTTAGATGAGAGTTTCCATAAATACAAGAGTCGATTATTGCTGCTTGGTGAGCCAGGGGGCGGTAAAACTATCTCATTGATTAAATTTGCTATCAAAAAGGTAGAAGAGCGAATTGATAATCAAAGTTCATTGTTGCCAATTTTTGCAGAAATTTACACCTGGACTGAAATTTATAATGATCGAAAAGAAATCAGTAAAGAGAGTATTATTGACTGGTTAGCCAAGCAAACAAAATTAGAAGGGGATTATCTCGAAAAAAAAATTCAAGATCATCAAGTATTATTACTACTAGACGGATTAGATGAACTTCCGTTAAATGTATCTCAAAAACCACAAGATCCAAATGCCCCTCGTGAAGACTATCGTGCTAAATTTATTGATAGTTTAAACTCTCTTGATGGTTTCCAGCAAGTTTCGATAGTGATTAGCTGTCGCCGTAGAGATTATGAAGAGATAACGGGGAATGATGATAACAATCCACTCAACTTAAATGGTGCAGTAGTCCTCAATCGTTTGAGTGAAGCAGAAATTAAACAGTATGTCACGTTTGACTCTACTTTTACGGATAATCAACAAGGGGCAAGACTCTGGAATCTACTGGATAAGAGTCCAGATTTACTCAAAATGGTTCGCACGCCATTTCTTTTATATACATTAATTTCGACCTACCAAAATCAAGAGAGCGACGGCGAAGTCAAACAGTTTTCGAGAGTCAGTACTCACGAACAATTGTTTGACAGATTTATCGAACAAGGGTTTAGTATAGAAAAGAATAAAAAAGAAAACAGAAGTCAACAAAACCTACCATGTTCTTCGGCAGAGGAACTCAAGGAAAAGCTAGGGGCAATTGCGGTAGTGATGATGAGTGATTCAGAACCAGATAATACTAAAATAGAAGAGCAAATTTTTTCTAAAGTTATCCCTCAACCGGAACAGAGAGATGCTTTTACTCGCTTAGCTAGAACTATCCAATTATTATTTGAGACTTCTGAAAAACAGGTTTATTGTTTTCGACATCTACTACTCCGGGATTACGTTGCTTTTCGTTATGCTAATAATTTTTTACAAAAGGGAGAGCTTCAGGATGACAAGTCCAGCAGCTCAATCAGCAAAATTGAAGTGGTGAAAGCTCTTGGTAAGCTAGATAACCAACGCGCTGTTGACTTACTAACAGGAGTATTAAATAATAACGAAGAAGATAAAGATGTTCGCTACGAAGCAGCTAATTCTTTAGGTCAATTTACGTCTGGAGTATATTTTCGAGGTTATCGACAGACCTTTGGCGATGACCATGTGATTAGCTATTCCCTGGATGAATTCTCTTCAGATCAGACCGAGGAATATTTCCGTCAATTTGTCTCAAAGCGAAGTATTGAGCGAAGTATTGCAGATGAGGATGTCAATAAAATTGATAGAATCAGCCGTGGCATTCCCTTAGTGGTTAATCTAGCCGCAACGATGTGGCGTGAAGGAATTCCCGTTAATGATATTGTTTCTGAACAGGGATATTCTCACGCTGAAATTGTGGCAACAGCTTGCGGACGCTTTCTGACTCACTTTAGTAAATTTCAAGATACCGAAGAAGATTTGCGAGCAGTTTATCTCCTCGCCATGATGCGTCGCTTTGATTCTGAATTTTTGCAGAGCATGCTGAATACTCCCGACTTACAGAGTCGAGGACAAGAGCTATACCAACGCTATTCCTTTGTTTCTCATGAATTAAGGCTAGATGATCAGCATCAAGTCTTCTTCAAGAAATTTTTGATCGAAAAACAGCGCAATGATTCACTGGTCAAGGAAATCAGTAGGGAAGCCCGAATTTATCTAGAAAAGCGCTTTAACGAATATGACATTAACCAAGCAAGGGATATCCGCTTAACCGATAGTTTAACCACTAGTGCCGAAGAGTGGATTAATAATTCCGAGAATCGAGAGATAATTAGTGATTGGATTTATTATTGGTTCTGGAAAAGTGAAGAAGAAGGTTGGAAGTATCTTATCCCCTATCTAGTAAAAGGATGGTTTTATAACCTGGACTGGGCACGTAGTCTTTTGGACATTCCAGTTCAGTTTACCTCTACAATAGAAAGCAGCGATTTGTTAAGACTTTTCAGATGGGGTCTGACTTCTGGAACGGAAGATCAGTCTCTGCTGCTAGAGGAATTAGAAAAACGAATTAATCAGAGATCAGAAGATAAAGAGTTGATAGCGATTGTGCTACTCAAACGGGGTGATTTACTCTTTGAACAGCGAAAATATCAAGAGGCTCAGGACAAATACCAGAAATCAAAAACGTACATACCCTATCAAGGGAGAACCTTGACACAGAAGTTATTATTCTCAGAGCAAAGAGTAGAAGGTTATATTAAAAACAAGGATAATATCCAAAATGAATTACGGGAATTTATCCAAAAAATGGATGATATATTAACACGAAAAGAAAACCAACAGCCAACATCAACTTCAGATAATTCGGATAAAAATTTAGAATACCAAGAAAATTCTAGCCCAGAAACTAGTCAAGATGTACCACAACAGCCTTCAGATACAACGTCTTCCCCACTTTTAGATGCACTTCTGGCAAACAAGTTAAATTCTATCCCGATCAAAGCGGTATTTTTAGGGTTTATTGTAGGGGTTTTATTGGGGGTTTTGATTAGTGGTAATGGAAACGTTTTCTTGTGGGTACTTGTGGGGTTTTTATTAGGGATTATCGTTGGTAATGACCAAATCCGTGAGGCTTCTAAGGGGCTATATGATCAGATTATAGCCCTTATCAAATAGCTGAGGTACTTACGCCCTTGGGGTTTTAGCGAATAGCGAATAGGTAATAGTCGGATATCTTTACACTACTCCCTACTCCCGATTCCCGATTCCCGATTCCCTACTCCCTACTCCCTTTCCCATACTTAATCTTTCATTTTTCAACTAACTCACGAACTAGAGAGGCTAAACGCTTTCCACTATCCCTAATCGCAAGACTAGCTGCTTTGTGTTTCATCTCTTCTAACCTAGTTGGTGACTTGAGTAAAGCCAGCACCTCCTGTTCTAAAATTTCCTGAGTCAACTGCTCTTGACGAAATACGAAAGCAGCACCAGAATCCTTAAAGCTAGCTGCATTGAAAGCTTGATGGTCTTCCGCTGCATAAGGGT
>NZ_JAAHHU010000500.1:0-3079 GCF_010672095.1 Moorena sp. SIO3I6
GATACACTGGAGCATGCCGAAAGGCCGGTCAAAAGACTGAGTTTACCCAGGAGCTGGGTGAGGTGAAAGTCTCACGCCCAGTTCTGAAGCGGAGGTGCTCCCCTTAATAGGGGACATCGACCGTAACTACAAAGTTGGATGTCCTTGTAACGATTTCCCACATAACTCCCGGTGAATAGTACCACCCTAAAAGTTCACAGAATGGTTATCAGGAACGAAGTAACCTCACATGCACTCTCAGTAAGGTCGATTATTGAGTAGGTAGTTAGCCGCAAGTCATGTGTAGGAAAGATAGAGTCAAAAGCTAACGTCTAGGGTAATGCCTAGGATATGCTGACAGACTCACGTTACAGGAAGAGATATAGTTGCCAGTAGTAATGAATATGTCTAAAACTCGGGGGTTCGCCCCACAGTCGGAATGGAAGAAAGTCAACTGGCGTAAGCTAGAAATGACTGTCTTTAAGTTACAAAAACGAATATATCGAGCCTCAAGCCGTGGTGATGTCCGCGTGGTGCGAAAGCTGCAAAAAACCCTGATGAAATCCTGGTCAGCTAAAATGATTGCGGTTAGAAGGGTAACCCAACAGAACAAAGGCAAAAAGACTGCCGGAATAGACGGGGTTAAATCCCTAACACCAAAACAACGCCTCGCCTTAGTAGCCAGCCTTAAAGTTCAAAGAAAGGCCAAACCAACCAGAAGGGTATGGATTCCCAAACCTGGACGAACGGAAAAACGCCCATTGGGGATTCCCACCATGTATGACCGCGCCTTACAAGCACTTGCGTGCGCGGCTCTAGAACCGGAATGGGAAGCAAAATTTGAACCCAATTCCTACGGATTTAGACCAGGACGCTCATGTCACGATGCAATCGAAGCAATATTTAAAAGTATCAAGCAAAAACCCAAATGGGTACTAGATGCCGATATAGCAAAATGTTTCGACAAAATCAACCATGATGCACTTCTGACAAAATTAAATACATATCCGTCACTAAGACGATTAATCAAATCATGGTTAAAAGCCGGTGTGATAGATAACGGAACATTCTCATCTATAAAAGAGGGTACTCCCCAAGGTGGAGTTATATCCCCACTCTTGGCAAATATAGCCCTTCACGGAATGGAGGAACGAATCAAACAATATGCCAAATCTATGAAAGGAGATAAAAAAAGAAACAAAAAGGCATTAAATTTGATTCGATATGCTGATGACTTTGTCATCCTGCATAAAGAACAAACTGTGGTAGAAGAATGTCAAAGAATCATCAACGAATGGTTGAATGACATGGGATTGGAATTAAAACCAAGTAAGACCAAAATTACCCACACTCTTGACGGATTTGATTTCTTAGGATTTACTATCCGTCAATACCAAGTAGGTAAACACCAGTCAAAACAAGGTTTTAAAACCATCATCAAACCATCTAAGGAAAAAGTTCAAGAGCATTATAGGCAGCTCTCAAAATCTATCGACAAACACAGAGCTGCCCCTCAGGAGGCACTAATACGCCACCTAAAACCAATTATACGTGGATGGTGTAATTACTACAAGAGTGTTTGTAGTCAAGAAACTTTCGACGAATTAGGAAACATGCTTTGGAATAAACTCCAAAGATGGGGATACAGGAGACATCCAAAGAAATCAAAAACCTGGGTAAACGATAAATACTGGGGAACCATCGAAGGTGATAACTGGACATTTATGACAGGGAAAGATAATTATCTCCCCAAACATGCCAAAACAAAAATTGTAAGGCACACAAAAATCCAGGATACCAGAAGTCCCTATGATGGAGACCTAATCTATTGGAATACCAGAATGAGAAAGCATCCTGAGATGACCACTCAGAAGGGAAAACTTTTAGAACGGCAAGAAGGGAAATGCACTCATTGTGGTCTTACCTTTAGGGATGGAGATTTAATGGAAAAACATCACATAATACCACGCGCACTAGGGGGAAATAATTCAGACAAAAATCTCGAATTATTACACCTACATTGTCACGATGTCAAACACGGAAAGAGAATCAACTCCAATGAGTTAGATGAAAACCCGTTCTAGAGGAGCCACTGTCAAGGATTGTACTGTAATGAGGAGCCGTATGATATGAAAGTGTCACGTACGGTTTTGGAGACGAGTCGGTGAGGCGACTCACCGGCTTAGTTTAATATTCTCAGGTACTTCAGGATACAGTAAAGAGAGTAAAGCTAGCTTTTGACAGGTTTATCAAAGGAGATAGTAGCGGAAAACGAAGTGGACGACCTAGGTTCAAAAAGCTACACCGCTACCGTACCTTTACCTATCCCCAAATGAAAGAAGGGTGTCTGGAAAGAAATTTGATCAACCTTCCAAAAATAGGCAAAGTTAAGGTTGTACTCCATCGGACTATTCCTTCTGGATTTAATATCAAGACAGCTTCTATCACCAAAAAATGTGATGGCTATTATTTGGTTTTATCTCTAGAGGACAAGACCATTCCTGAAATTAAGCCCAATATTAATCCAGATTCAATAGTTGGGATTGATGTTGGTCTTAAAGATTTTTTTACTACCTCTGAGGGTGAAGTCGTTGAAATTCCTCAGTATTATCGAAAAGCTCAAAAACGTTTAAGAGTGATTCAAAAGCGAGTATCCCGGAGAAAGAAAGGGGGTAATAACAGGCTAAAGGCGATCAAGCAGCTCGGAAAACAGCATAAAAAGGGATCAGACAAAAGAAAAGATTTTCATTTCAAAACAGCAAACCACCTACTATCAAAGTATGATGTAATCGCTCATGAAAAACTAAATGTTAAAGGACTGGCTAAGTCCCGATTGGCTAAATCTGTGTTGGATGCGGGATGGTCAAGCTTCTTGACAATCCTAGCAAGCAAAGCCGTTCGCGTAGCGTGGCCTACGGCCTTGAATGCTGGCTTGTTAACGGTTCCAGTAAGCCCCAAAAATACTTCACAGAATTGCTCCAATTGTGGCAATAAAGTCCCCAAGAAGTTGCATGTCCGGTGGCATGATTGTCCCCATTGTGGATGCAGTCTTGACCGCGATCATAATGCAGCTATCAATATACGAAATAGAGCGGCAGGG
>NZ_JAAHHU010000501.1:0-3072 GCF_010672095.1 Moorena sp. SIO3I6
AGATTTCTCAGCTTGAAGTAAAACTTAGCAAAATGTCCCAAGATGCCTTGACTCTGGAAATTCTAGAGCGAGATTTACGCATTGCACAAACCGTCTATTCCTCTGTTTTAAGCCAATGGGAACTAGTTAAGTCAGACTCATCTATTATGTATTATCCCCAACTGCAATTGGTAGCCGGTCCTACCTTACCCACCAGATCACAAATGCCAGACAGTCTAGTAAACTTGGGCAGAAAATTGTGATCAGTTTCTGGGAGGATAATAGTGCTCACGAGGTAATTTTTAGTGGTCAGTTGTCAGTTTCATATATTTATCTATTTTACCTATTTCAGGATTAATTTTTTAAAAAACGTTTAAATCAAAACTAGTTCTCTTGAAAACCAGTGTCCAAACAATGAAACATGTTTCTGTCATTATTCCAGTCTACGGAGTTGAAAACTATATTGCAGCAGCGGTGCAGTCTGTTCTCGACCAGACCTATACCAACTTTGAAGTGCTCATTATTGACGATGAATCCCCAGACAGTAGTATAAAAATTTGTCAAGAATTTTCGGATCATCGAATTAAGATTATTCATCAAACTAATCGGGGACTTGCTGGAGCGCGAAATACAGGAATTCGCCAGGCCAAAGGAGATTATTTAGCCTTTTTAGATGGGGATGACTTGTGGTTGCCTCAGAAACTGGAAAGACATATTGAACACTTAGAAAAATTTCCAGAGGTAGGGGTTAGTTTTTGCCGTTCTGCATTGATTGATGAATCGGGAAATTTATTGAAAACTTATCTAATGCCTAAGTTAAAGAACATTACCCGATCAGATTTATTCCGGTCTAGTCCTATTGGTAATGGTTCAGCTCCGGTAATTCGACGGGAAGTCTTTGAAGCGATTAGGTATCAAGATAACCTTTACGGCACTACAGAAGATTTTTACTTTGATGAAAACTTCCGCCGCGCTGAAGATATTGAATGTTGGCTACGTATTGCGATTCAGACAGACTGGAAAATTGAGGGAATCCCTGAAGCACTAACCCTATATCGAGTGAATTCAGCCAGTCTTTCAGCGAACTTAGTCAAACAGTTAGATTCCTGGAAACAAGTACTAGCAAAAACTCGCTCCTACGCTCCTGACTTGATTGAGAAGTGGGGAAATTTAGCCCTGGCCTATCGATTGCGAAACTTTGCTCGTAGTGCAGTACGTCTCAAAGATGGACCAATGTCTGTCAAACTAATTAATGGTGCTTTGGCAACTTACTGGCGTCTTCTCTTGGAAGAACCAAGCCGTACCCTTCGGACTTTGGCTGCTGCCTATTTACTTTTGCTGTTGCCTAAGCCCCTATATTACTACCTCGAAGTTCTGGCTGTCAAAGTAGTGGGAATGATCCAAAGACGTCAGATTTTACAAGACAAACTTGGACAATAATTGTCTTAGTCATTCAATATAAGATAAGATGGATTATAAAATGAAAAAAGTTTCCGTCATCACTCCAGTCTACAACGTTGAGAAGTATATTGCTGCTACAGTACAGTCAGTTTTGGATCAAACTTACCAAAGTTTTGAATATTTGCTGATTGATGATGGTTCTCCTGACCAAAGTGTAGAGATTTGCCAGCAGTTCCTAGACCCCAGAATCAAAATTATTCGTCAGGAAAATCAGGGAGCTAATGCAGCAAGGAATGAAGGTATCCGCCAAGCCCAGGGAGAGTATTTAGCATTTTTAGATGGCGATGACCTATGGTTGCCTGAAAAGCTAGAAAAACATATTGAACATTTGGAAAACAATCCCAATTTGGGGATTAGCTTTAGCTGTTCTGGGTTTATCGATGAAGCAGGAAATTCCCTAGGAATCTATCAACTACCCAAGCTAAAGGACATCACCATGGGTGACATCATTTGCCGTAATCCTATTAGTAATGGCTCCTGTGCTGTGTTCCGCAAGGAGGTATTTGAAGCTATTAAGTACCAAGAGACTATTGACGGAAAGACCAAAGACCTTTATTGGGATGAGGGATTGCAAGGGTCACAGGATTTGGATTGTTGGTTTCGCATTGCTATCCAAACCAATTGGCACCTGGAAGGCATTCCTGACTCTTTGACTCTATACCGAGTAAATTCTGGTGGTATATCAGCTAACTTGTTCAAAAAACAAAGGTCTTGGGAACAGGTAATTGAGAAGACTCGTTCCTATGCTCCTGAGGTGGTGGTTGAGTGGGAAAACCGCGCCCGTGCTTACCATTCGAGGTATCTAGCTCGTCGGGCAGTTACCTTGAGAGATGGTGCCATGGCTGTCCAATTCTTCAACGAAGCTCTGGGGAGCTACTGGCAGATGCTCTGGGAAGAACCACGTCGTACGGTGTTAACTGGGGCTGCGGCCTATTTGCTCTGGCTTATACCTGAGAATCTTTACAAGCATATAGAAGCTTTAGCTTTAAAAACCACAGGGTCTTCACAAAAGCGCCGGATTTCTCAAGCAATCAGAGGTACATGAAATTTCATCTATTAGCAAATAGGTAAAGCTCTGCTACCAATACATGCTGGTTAATGGGTAATGGATAATGCCTCTGTCAATCATCCATTACCCATTAACTATCTGTAGCATCTACAGGACTTACGCGGTGAAGTTTATTTCGCCCCCCTATCCCCCCAATTCTGGGGGGGAATGATGTCAAAGTCCCCCAGAATTGGGGGACCAACGGGGGCAAATGCGTAAGTCCTGATCTATAAAGCGATGCAGCAAAGCAACAGGGAGTCTCCACAGGGCAAACAGCGGTGCCGACACAGGTTACCCACACAGCCCCGGGAGCAGGTCTTGCAATGCTTAAACATTAGTACTATTTTCCAGTAGAGCAAGCAATTACCCATGAGGGGGCTATAGATAATGTACAAATATTCATCCAGGACTAGCTCCCCTGATGACCTATTATAGAAGAAGTCAGAAGTCAGAAGTCAGAAGTCAGAAGTCAAACTCTTGCGCTTACTTAGGTTTGAGACTTTTGTCATGTCCGCGCCTGCCCTGGCGACTGCTATACCTATTACCTATTACCCATTACCTATTACCTTAGTACTTTTGTTCGG
>NZ_JAAHHU010000502.1:0-3069 GCF_010672095.1 Moorena sp. SIO3I6
TTTTTAGCAAAGGGATTAGGGAATAGGGAGTAGGGAGTAGGGAGTAGGGAGTAGGGTGGGCAAAAACAGTGCGTAGGGTGCGTTAGGGGCGGACTTGCATTACTAGGTCAACGGCTGTGGGGAGATGGGGATATCGGGGGATACCCGACTCCCGACTCCCAAACAAATTTGTTACAAAAGTTTTCAAAATATGTTATAATAGAAGATTATTTTGTGTTATTATAAAAATGTGGTCGTTAAACGTCCACGGGAAGAGCCAGCCCACAGATTTTCTCGGGTCTCCGGCTGGCTCTTGGTCCCCATCTAAGGATTGGGTAAATCGACAGGATTACTCCTGTTTCGTCCCCTTGGCACCGTGCGAACAAGTCTCCAAGTACACGGCGCGACCAATTCCTTTAGAACTCATTTATCATTACCTCCTCTTTTCTTAGGTTTACGGTTTTGTACCTTTTGGTTTTTGTTCCGTTTCTTTGAGGGTTTTTTTATCCCGGCTTTCAGCATTTCCTGTATGTCGGGATTGGAGGCACCCAAGGCGTGTATGGAGTGGTGGCAATCGGCATGTAAATATATTAGATTATCATACCGGTCGTTCCCACCTAAGTGTTTTGGTATGATGTGATGTATGTGTAAATCATCACTTATACCTAAGGATTGATTGCAAACAGGACATATATAGTTCTGTCTGTTTGCTATTTTATCCTTCCCCGCAGAAAGTCTTCCTTTTGCCGTTTTTTCTCTTTGTTTAGCTTTGCGCTCTTCCCAGTATTCTTTTAAGTCAGGGTCATCTGGGCTGTTTGTATGTTGCAGGAGAGTATGGCGTTTTATAGGAATCCAGGCGAGTTTTTGAAGATATACTTCTTTTAAGGATTTGTCTCCGAATACCCATATGTCATCCCTGCCGGGACATAGCTTTCCAAAGTATTTTTTGGATATCCAGTTCCAGCTTTTTTTGGGATGTTTCCGTTTCCCCCATCTTTTTAATTTCCAGAATATGTATGAATCCAAGGAATTAAATGTTTTTTGGGCTACCACTCCATCATGATAATTTCCCCATCCTTTTATTTGAGGATTAAGTTTATTAATTATCAGTTCTTGTGATAAGCTTTTGAATCTTTTAAATTCCTTTTTCAAGTTCTCTTTGAACTTTTTGATATTTTTTTTGGAAGGTTTTATGAGGGTTACCAATCCGGTTTTTCTGGCGGTTGTTTTATATTTCCTAAAATTCCATCCGAGGAAGTCAAATCCTTGTGTTAGATGTTGTATTTGGGTTTTTTCGTCTGAGAGTTTCAAGCCTTTTTTGATTAACCATTTTTGAATGATTATCTTAGCGTTCGCTGCATCTTCTTCGCTTTCAGTTAAGATGACGAAGTCATCGGCAAAGCGGATGAATGCTCTTTTCGATATGTTGTCCCAATATCCTCCGGATTTTTTTCTAGTATCTTTTCGCCATATATATTTAATTCCCAACTCCTTTTCCATGCCGTGTAGAGCGATATTTGCCAGTAAAGGGCTGATTATTCCCCCTTGTGGAGTCCCTGAATCTGATTCAAAAAATACATTGTTGTCAATGTATCCTGCTTTAAGCCATTGGGCTATTAAAGTTTTGGCTGGAAATTTCCCTAATGTGTCTAAAAGTGGTTTATGTGCAATATTATCGAAACATCCGGAGATGTCGGCGTCTAATACCCACCACTTTCTATTGTTTTCGCCCTTAATGTTGTTGAATATCCTTTGTCTTGCGTCATGGGTGCTTCTGCCTGGCCTGAAGCCATATGAGGATGGTTCAAAGGTGGCTTCCCATTGAGGCTCTAATGCATTCTTGACGATACCTTGAATACATCTATCAATCATGCAAGGTATTCCCAGGGGGCGTTTCTTACCATTAGGTTTGGGAATATATACTCGTTTTGCCGGGATTGGTTTCCAAGCCTTGTAATCTTTTAGAGCATCGACCAACTCTCCCCTGGCTTCTGGATTTAATTTTGCTATTTTGTCAATGCCAGGGGTGTTTTTCCCTTTGTTAATTTGGGAGGCTTGTCTCACGGCTATGAGTATGTTTGAGTAGCTGCGTAGCATCAGGCGTTGCAGCTTGTTCACTTTTTTCCAATCGCCTTCACGAGTCGCGCGGAATATTCTACGTCTCAATTTCCTGACT
The DNA here is from genome assembly GCF_010672095.1 of Moorena sp. SIO3I6. Lineage (NCBI taxonomy): Bacteria > Bacillati > Cyanobacteriota > Cyanophyceae > Coleofasciculales > Coleofasciculaceae > Moorena > Moorena sp. SIO3I6. Next base: position 2,156 of record NZ_JAAHHU010000502.1, read on the forward strand.
TCCCTGTAGGCTTTCTTCCAATTAATGGAGTGCCAGTGGGTAGTTTGTTCAGTTACGATACCGTTCTTTGGGTTCGGTTCTATCTTTTCCATTACAATTAAGGATGAAAATGTATTATATTCCTCCCTCGGAATCAGTTCTGAAATTCAGCACTCTGCACGAGTTGAGGGATTTCCTCTATCCAACCGGTTATACGCTTTAGCGCTTTCCCGTTAGTTTTCACTGTGTTGGCTTTAGCTTGGTTCAGACTTTTACCGGATTGAGAGTTATACCCTTTCTTACGATTGGGCTACCCTATCTATCGACCTAAGCTAGGGACTCAATCTCGGCTTACCCGGTTACACACAAGGAAGATTCGAACTATAGGCTGTCGTCTCTACGCCGAGTCCGTGGAGTTCTCAGTTATCCAATATCTACTGGATTAACTCTTGGAGCTATTACTCCCATTACCGCTTTAGTAGGAGTATCAATTATTACGACGCTTCAATCAACGATTCCTTTCGTCAACCTATTGGTTCTTTCCTTAACGACCCATTGGCTTGCGGTATAAGTTACTGGTTACGCATTACCCTCTAGCTGTGAGATAAAACGATTCGGGATTATTCTAGCTAATGCCGGAATATCCATCTCGTAGTACCCCTTCGGGTAGGAACGAAGCTTGAACCCTAGCTTATAGGAAGGTTACGGAACCTCCACTTCCTTGAGCGCCTTCTTCGGTCGCCCAGATACATAGATTATGACTTACCATCAACGCCTACATCCATGGGTAATTATTAGGCTGTTATCAAAGATGCAACGGGTCGTTGTTGCTCGTTTCCGCAAGCGTTCAGATGCCGAGGGCCATTTAAAGGCTTTGAAACGGTTGATGCCGGATGCTGAATTTATTATTATTTTTGATCACGGCGAGCCTATAG
>NZ_JAAHHU010000503.1:0-3067 GCF_010672095.1 Moorena sp. SIO3I6
CCACTCCCTATCCTCGCCAGGTATTAATTGACCCGAAGAAACAACGTTTAATTTTATTGGTGAGTGATTGTATTTCTGTGGCTTGGCGCAGACAATTAATTCATCCAGTGCTCAAGTTGTGGGGACGCAATGGTTTACTGACTATCCTTCAGCTACTCCCTGAACGGCTTTGGGAACGCACGGCTTTAGCTTCAGAAATACCAGTGCAACTGCATTCTTTTAGTCCTGGAGTTGTCAATTCTCAGTTTATTGTTAAACCTTGGGATGAAGATGACAGTAAGTCTATTCAGAAGAAATCCTCTGTAAATGTTCCCGTGGTTACGTTAGAACACTACCCGCTACTGGCCTGGTCACAGGTAATTGCTGGTCATGGGAATGTTACCACAGTGGGGTTTAATTTTGATGTATCCCAAGACCCCCAAGTAGAGAGAAGAGCGGTAGATGGTAAACCCAATCAAACCCAACTCAAAGCACCAGCATTAGTTAGTCGATTTCGTGCTACGGCTTCTCCGATGGCGCGTCGGTTAGCTGGATTAATGGCAGCTGCTCCGGTTAGTTTACCTGTAGTGCAACTAATTCAGCAAACCCTGCTACCAAAATCTACCCAAATTCATGTAGCAGAGGTGTTTATGAGTGGACTGCTCCAGTCTATAACCCCTGTAGACCAAGATTCAAATCCCAATTATATTGAGTACGAATTTAAGCCAGGGGTAAAGGAGTTATTAGTAGATTCTGTACCCATTAGTAAAACCCTTTCAGTTCTTGATACAGTATCTGAGTTTATTGCTAAAAAATTAGGGTTATCAGTACAGGACTTTGAAGCGCGTTTACTTAAACCGGCAACTGCAAGTAATGATGGGTTAGAAGAAAAAATTCGTCCCTTTGCACACCTCAAGGCTCAAGTCTTAGGGCGATTAGGAGGGGAGTATGCTCGTTTGGCTGAACAACTCCTAATCTCAGAAACCCCTAGATCAGATCACAGGGAGGTAATCTTTAGCTGGTTACATCTGACTGACCTTCACTTGGGTATGGATGGCTTGGGGGATCTCTGGCCAAATATTGAGGAAATTTTCTTCGAGGATTTAGAGTACCTTTGTGAAAAGGTAGGCCCTTTTGATTTGGTAATGTTTACTGGGGATATTACCCAGCGCGGCAGTCAATCGGAATTCCAACAGGTAGACGAACTGTTAACTAATTTCTGGAACAAGTTTCGCGAGATGGGATTTGAGCCGAAGTTTCTGGCTGTACCTGGCAACCACGACCTGGTTCGACCAGATAACAAGTTTGATACCGCATTGATTTGTCTTGAGGATATGTGGGACAACCCTAAGATCCAAAAGCCATTTTGGGATAACATCGAATCTCCTTCCCGACAGCTTGTAATTAAAGCTTTCGAGAATTATGTTCAATGGTGGGAAAATACCACCGTACCTAAGCCCGATATCTATTCAGAGGGCATACTGCCAGGAGATTTTTCAGCAACAATTGAGAAAAACGGGTTCAGACTCGGAATTTTAGGACTCAATAGCGCCTTTCTGCAACTGATGGGCGGTGACAGACAAGGTAAGCTGGCTCTAGATATGCGCCAGTTCCATGGAGCCTGTCATAAAAATGGACCGTCTTGGGCAAAAGACCACCATGCCTGTTTGCTACTTACCCACCACCCCCAGCATTGGCTAACTGACGAAGCCCAAGCCCAGCTAATTGGGGAGATTCATAGTCCACCAGAACGATTCGCTTTGCATTTGTTTGGACACATGCACGGGGCCAACCTGAGAACCTTGGCGGAAGGTGGTGCTAATGCTCGACGCAGACTGCAAGGCTGTTCCCTGTTCGGTATGGAAGGGTGGGGGGAAAAAAACAACGAACGGGTGCATGGTTATTCACTATGCGAATTGAAGATCGAAGGAAACACCGCCTCCCTCAGCATCTACCCCCGTAAAGCAGAGAAAAAACAGGGCCGCGGATGGGAGATCGATCGCGATATTAGCTTTAGGCTGCCCAAAGGAGAGGAGGGCACGGAACCGGTAGCCGTGAAATTGTTGCGCAAAGGAGTAAAAAACTCGATCGGAAGCGAAAAAAAAATTAAATCCCCCCAGTAACATTACTAATCGTGGCACTCCCCACTTTGTGGGAAGAGGCGTAGGGTGGGCAAATGCTGTAATTTTCACTCGAATCGGGTCCATTTGCGGTGGCGTAGGGTGGGCAAATGCTGTACCTGAGACCATAAGCTTCGGGGTTTGGTGGGCAAATCATGATAATATGACTGACCATTTCATCTGGAATCCGGTCGATTTGCCCACCCTACAATAGCTCTTATTTTTGCTTTATTTTTTATTTTTAATTACCCCCCAAATTTGTGGCTATAAGCTTCGGGATTTGGTGGGCAAATCATGATAATATGACTGACCATTTCATCTGGAATCCGGTCGATTTGCCCACCCTACAATAGCTCTTATTTTTGCTTTATTTTTTATTTTTAATTACCACTTTATAGCCTCGTTGTCACTCCCTGAGTAGTTATGCAAAGCGCCGTAATGGGTAGTGCTATAAAAAAAAATCGGTCAAGTTGTGGTTAACCCCAATCCTTGACCGATTTCTATTGTGTAAGCCACCACAAATACAGCGGAGCTCAAATCTAGATACTGTTGATCAACGAATACATGAGACTTCTTGCAGAAGTCGGGAACAGGGAACAGGGAACAGGGAACAGTGGACAATAATTGACGTGACCTAACCCATAAGCTGTTCGCGCAGCGTGCGCGTAGCGCATAAGCTGATAGCTGATAACTGATAGCTGATAGCTGATAGCTTAAACATAACCTCCACAATTCCTAGTCGCCAGGGCGAAAACACCCTGTCTTGATGCAGTCGCTCATGGGGGAAACCCCCAAGACCGCGCTGCATCGCTGGCAAAACCCTATCCTAGTCTACATAGAAATATCGAATCAAAAAGGTCATAACCTCACCAGGCTTTTCAGTAGGTTCTGGAGTACGACCCTCGTCGGGATAGGCGTATTTCAGGCCATAGATAGCATTAATCGTATTCCGAACTTGTTCAGGAGAA
>NZ_JAAHHU010000504.1:0-3065 GCF_010672095.1 Moorena sp. SIO3I6
GCTTATCTGGGTAATAGGCAATAGGTAATAGGTAATAGGGAATAGGTAATAGGTAATAGGTAATAGGTAATAGGGGGAGCATGTGACTTATGAATATTTGTACATTATCTATAGCCCCCTGATGGGTTTAAGCTTGCTCTAATGGGACATAGTACTTTTGTTCTGCAACGCAAGACCTGCTCCCGCTAAAATATTGCATCATTAGCAAGATTAAAGCTAGTATTATCATAGAAAACGGCAATTAAGTCATTCTGGTAATACAGGTTTGTATCTAGTGCTGAGGTTCCACCAAGATTACTGTAATTCATGGTGTAACCACCTATACTACCGCCTAGCCGAACTTTATCACCTTGTGCACTATTAAAGTCTGTAATTGTAGCGTATCCATAACCACCATCACCAGAGTACGCTATGGTATTTGAACTCTTATTACCTAAGACAAAGGTATCAGCACCAATACCACCAGTTAGGACGTCCCGTTCCCAGTAACCATTAACTTCATAACCTTTGAGATAGTCATGACCAGACCCACCGATCAGGACGTCATGGTTATAGCCACCAAACAAGTAGTCATTATCAGAACCACCATTTAGGTAGTCATTGCCTAAATCACCACGAAGAGCATCATTACCAGCATTGCCATGCAAGCTATCATTACCTGATTTACCCCAAAGGTCGTTGTGAAAACTGTTACCATCGATCCTATTGTTAAGGCTATTACCATAACCAAAGTGAACATTTGCAATCAGGATTAAGTTTTCCAGGTTATCTCCCAGAGTATAGTTTAGGTTGGTGTAGACAGTATCAATACCGCTATTGACGTTTTCGACAATTACATCTCCAAGATCATCAAACACGTAAATATCATTGCCAGAGCCACCATACATAGTGTCACTGCCTATATCACCACTCAGATAGTCATTGCCAGAGCCACCACTCAGGTAGTCATTGCCAAAACCACCACTCAGGTAGTCATTGCCAGAGCCACCATACATAGTGTCACTGCCTCCATAACCATAAAGAGAGTCATTACCAGAGGTGCCATAAATGGTGTTGTCAAAGTTATCAGGATAATAAGTAGGCATATCTTCTTCTCCCTGTTGATTGTAAATTGATGCACAAACTTAATTACAGAGTCCAAAAACTAAAACTATTACAATGTAAGCCTGACAGAGACTGAAAGTAAGTAATTAATACTCTGTGAGTGCTTAATTGTTTTAGAGTTTATGGATTATTCGAAATAACTTGATAATGGGATGGTTTTAAGAGTTTTTTAGAAGTGATATCTAGCCAAATCTAAATTTTTTTCTTGGGGCAAGATGCCTACTCAACTCTTTTTATTTCGTTGTTTTACCAGTATTTCGTCATCTATAATAACTATCACCGAGGATTAGAAGAATTATGCATAAACCAAAATATTCTTTCCAAAGACTTTCTAGCACTGGAAGTATAGATTAGGAGCTGAGGGGGTTTCCATAACTATCAGGCGCGCACCTCCAAGGCCGCGAGGGATTGCTCGCGGCCTTGGGTCGCACCCTAGGTATACAGGATTGTTTTCCCTCTTCCGACCCCCGACTCCCGACTCCCAGGGAGTGCGCTTGACCCGTAATTAAATTGGCGTTGCTGAATTAAGGAATGAATGCGCAATCATCTGGTTTTGTTAAAGCCCCCGTTGGTCTCCCAACTTTGGGGGATTTTGAACGTCTTATTCCCCCCAGAATTGGGGGGTTAGGGGGGCGAAACCATACCCATAATCAGCAACGCCATTAAATTCGCCACGGGTCGCACCGCTCCCGACTCCCGACTCCCAACTCCCTTTAAAATATGTACAAGCTCAAAATTAATAAAATTGGTAATTCCCTAGGGATAACCCTACCTGAAGAGATTCTACAACAGCTGAATGTTGGTGTTCGCGTAGCGTGGCCGAACGGCCAAGGAGATACTGTATTTATCACAAAAACTGCTGATGGTGTTGAAATCACCACGAAAGACCCTGAGTTTGAAACGGTAATGGCAGCTTATCAGAAAGTCAGCAAGAGGTATGAAAATGCGTTGAGGGAGCTGGCTAAGTGAGGGAACCGCTGTGGATATCGGAAGCTATAGCCAGAGCTATTCATAGTGATCAAATTGCACAACTGTTTTCTTGGATGGGGGGAAAGGTTAGCAACAGACCAAGAAAGCCAAAATGCGATTGACGGAACGTCACGCTACGCGATCGGCGAAGCCGCGCCAAAGGCGATCGCGCTAAATTCTTCATTCTAAATTCTTCATTCTAAATTCTAACTTCTAACTTCTAACTTCTAAACTAAACCCCGGTAACACCTCATTTCCTGTTAACACTACAGGCATTGCTACTACTTCTACAGGTTGATTTTGCAGATAAATTTCTACCAGTTTATCCTGGGGATTAATCAACCAACCCAAACGCAAGCCACTGGCTAGATACTCTTGCATTTTTTCCTGTAGGGGCTTTAATCGATCTGTCCGTGAGCGCAACTCAATCACAAAATCGGGGCAAATCGGTGGAAAACCTTCTCTTTCTGTTTGACTCAATGCTTTCCATCGTTCCAGGGCTACCCAAGCTACATCGGGAGAGCGATCGCCACCACCTGGTAAACTAAACACAGTCTGAGAACTGAAGACAACCCCCAACCGAGTCTGACGATTCCAAATAATTAAATCACCAATCAGATTCGCCTCAATACTTCCACTTTCTCCGCCTAAAGGAGTCATAATAATTAAATTACCTTGGGGTGAACGTTCAAGCTGTAAATCAGGATTAGCCTTACATAAGCGATAAAACTGCTCTCTGGTCAGAGTGGTAATGGGCTCTAGATTTAATACTGTGGTCATCCTAATTATCCTCAATCTTCAAAAAACCAGCTATTCTATAGTCTTTTGACCCGCCATAGGCTCGTTCACGAGGTTCAGAGGCTCACCGTTGAGGTTCAGAGGCTCACCGTTGAGGTTCAGAGGCTCACCGTTGAGGTCCAGAGGCTCAACGTTGAGGTTCAGAGGCTCACTGTTGAGGTCCAGAGGCTCACCGTTGAGGTTCAGAGGCTCAC
>NZ_JAAHHU010000505.1:0-3061 GCF_010672095.1 Moorena sp. SIO3I6
TCACAGGCGCACATCATAACAAGCAGATATCTAATATATCAGTTGGAGCAAACCGGCAATAAACCCCTGGAATAGCATTCTCTGAAGTTTTGTCAAGTATACAGCCTCAAAACCTCTATTGAAATCAGGATAAGTACTAAAACCGAGGGATAATTGTATTAAAGTAGGGAGTAGGGAATCGGGAATCGGGAATCGGGAATCGGGAATCGGAAATCGGAAGGGCTTAGCCCTCTATAATAATCTTAAATCATTGTCTTGATCCAAAGCGCGAGTGGGGGAAACCCCCTGTTCCCTTGCTGCATCCCTTTCTTATCCCCCACACCCCACACCCCACACCCCACACCCCACACCCTAGGTGCCTTCTGCCAAATGCCTTAAAGCATACCATTTTTTTCACGAATCAGATCGGATTGCTATATAGGCTTTCACCTATACCCTAGACGGGATAAATTAATGGCTACATTGTAATTTTGGTTAATTTGTAAATAAATCATAAATCATAAATTATAAATTAACCCCACCAGTGTCTTAAACCAGTGGGGTTTTTTGAGAATTAATTCAAACTAATTACAAGAATTTATTTTGTGCGCTGACCGCACCTCAAGTAGCGTGCGGGTAGCGCATATGCTTAAGCAGTCTTTTTTTTGAAAGCTGTACCTGTTCCCAAAGCACCTAATGCTAGTAAGCCCAAAATTGAAGCAGGTTCCGGGACGGATGTGAGCTCAACATTGTCAATCAGCAGTCCAGAGCTAAAAGCAGTATCATCCTCGTCGAAGACTCCAATTCCTAAACTAAAGCTTCCGGAGGTCTCAAAGGTATAAGAAAAACTCTGAAAGCCAGTCTCTTGAAAAAAACGTGTCAAAGATGTTATGAATAGTGGGGAGTTGGTGTCAGCTAGCCCATCTACCATTTTAGCTATGCTCACGAAGGAAAAATCGTTAAAAACTGCTGGACTAAAAGATGTCGATTCATCCGTGAGAAAGTTCCAATCAAAAGTCAAAATATCTCCGGCATGGGCGGTGAAGGTTTGTTGAATTGCAGAACCCTCTGTGGGAGTGCCTACATTGGGAAGATTAGGGATAGTAGCTAAGCTTCCAGCTGTTAATCCTAGAAATGTTTCTATATCCGAGACAGGAACTGAACCAAAATCAGTACTTAGTAGAGCTTGGAAGTCTCCATCGGTTGGACCACTTCCAAACGCTTCTGTCTCAATACTAGTGTCGCCTATGGTTGCCCATGGGGTGAAATCACCAGTTTCAAAACTGCCATTGACAATTGCTAGGGCTGGGTTAGCACTTAACAGAGTTGCGGCACTAACTAAACTTACTGTACCTGAGCATAGGGTTAAGACATTGAACAATTGACGAGTAGACATAAGATTGATTACTCCTTTTTTAGGTAAAATGCTATGTTTTTAGCCACTACACTATTTGCTGTAACTATGTCTTGAGGCAGGGCGGCCAAAGGGGCTTTATCCCATGAGGTACTGCATCGGTTTGAAGAGTATTGGAAAATTCATTAATATAGCAATTCTCTCTTCCATCAGGTACAAAGCGATCCCCCTAAATCCCCCTTAACAATGGGTACTTTGAGGTTGATAACCATACCTCATAAATGCCATAAAAGCTATAAGTCAGATCATCTAAACATCAAGGGGCTCAAATCAATTAATTCTAAAATCTAGAGCCTCTTAATAAGCAAGCACCATGATCTGACCCATCCAAGCCAAGTAGTCTAAGCATGGAAGTAACTAAACTAATGAGAAAAATCGCTACGAACTCAAGCAGCGCTCTCTCAAAATAGAGTTTATTGTTGATTATTATCCCCAGAGGGGGTCTTTTCTTTGACGGCTTTAGGTTGGCAACTATGACAACAATGAACTAGTTAACGTTGATGACTGATTTATTTTCCAACAATACTATTACATATAAATCAGTACTCATTGAGCTAGGAAAAGTAAACTTTACTCAATCTTTAATTTAATAAAGTTTTGATGAAAAATATTTTGATAAGAGATAATTCAGTCAATATATAGCGTTTCTCGCAGTTATGAAGATAAAAGAGTTGTAAGTATTCAACCGGACATGATATGACGGCTGACAGCTGACGGCTGAATGCTTACGCCGAAGTCTCTGGTTAACGGTCAACGGTCAACGGTCAACCACAAACCAAACCGGGTACTGACTTCTATCACAGGAGTACTTATTTACCGCTAACTAGTACTTGTTTCTCACATACCAGTACTCGTTTATCGTTAACCAGTACTGGTGTATAACAAACGGGTACCTATGTATAACAAACGGGTACCCGTTTCTCACATACTAGTACTCGTTTCTCACATACCAGTACTGGTGTATAACAAACGGGTACCCGTTTCTCGTTAACGAGTACCCGTTTCTCACTAACGAGTACTAGTTTCTCATATACCAGTACTCGTTTATCAGTAACTAGTACTTGTTGCTAATAAAATAGTACTTATGTATTAAAAAAAGGCACCTGTTTGTTCTTAACGAGTACTATTTTCTCACATGCCAGTACAGTTTGCTGTTTTATCAGTGCTATAGCAAAGGGAGTAGGGAGTAGGGAGTAGGGAGTAGCTTACAAGGGATTGTTTTCCCGATTCCCGTTCCCCTCCTGGGAGGGGTTAGGGGTGGGTTCCGATTCCCGATGCCCTCCTGGGAGGGGTTAGGGGTGGGTTCCGATTCCCGATGCCCTTGCCCATAGCGCTATATCAATAAATTCACTGAACGCCTCAAAAAAATTCTATCAATTACTCCCAGTTTTTATGAGGATTTTTCTGATTACATTGCTAGTTTTTTTGGAGCACTATAGTTGATGTAAGCTTAACTATGGCAAGGTAATCTATGGCTCGACTCAAGCGAAATTCAAGAAAATTGATGAATGCAGAACGGCGACTTGCTAGTCTTAAATCCATTAACGCTAAGCTGGATTTAGGCAATGGAATGACAATTCAGCAGTTGGAAGCATCTATCCAATCTGTGAGAGAAAAATTAGAAACTTACAACACTATCCTGTCAACTGTTGATTCGGCCTATAATAA
>NZ_JAAHHU010000506.1:0-3041 GCF_010672095.1 Moorena sp. SIO3I6
TAAGAAAGAAAATGGGTAAAACTGGGTAGGGCTAGGACAAGGCTGCTGATCAAACACAATCCGGCTGAAGGTTTCATCAGAAATTAGGTAAATGGGCTTACCATAACGTCTAGAGGCATCGGTGAGTATAGCAGCCAAACCCTCGAGGGTTGTTGCTGAGAAAATCTTTCCTGTGGGATTGTGGGGTGAATTGATGATTATTGCCCGAGTGCGTTCTGTAATCGCAGATGCGATCGCATCGAGGTCCATATCAAAGGTATTTGTATCCACAGGCACACCCACCGGCACTGCACCAGTAAGATGAACCATACGCCGATAACCTAACCAGGGTGGAGTCAGAAGAATTACCTCATCTCCATCCCCAGCCAGGATGTGCAGACAAATTGCTAGACCAACTACTGTACCATTGGTCATAAAAATATCTTCCGGCAATATGGAAATTCCCCGTTTATCCTGAAGAGCAGCGGATACAGCCTGCCGTGATTCCGGAATATTTCCCTTGTAGCCATACCAACCTGGATTTTGCGGTATACTCGAACGCTGTAAGGCTTCTACAAAACCTGGAAGTGGCATTTCATGGGAATCACCCAAGGTAAAGTCAAGACTGTCCGGCTCAGTGCGGCGACTCATATAGGTCGCTTCGGCATAAAATTTGCTGATGGGGGTTTGGTACTCTAATCCCTTTAGTAAACGTGGGGAGATAAAGTGAGTATTGCCTTCAGTGGTTGGATCTGACATAACCGCAGCCTCTGTTAGTTTAATGAGTCACTTAGTATTTTTTTCGGCCTCTGAATTGGCAAAAGCAATTCGCGATCGCACTGTCTCATCGGTGGAAGTGTTAGACGCTCATCTTGAGCATATTGCTCTGCACAATTCTAAACTAAACGCCATTATTACCTTAGATGTAGAAAATGCCTATCAACGAGCCAAAAAAGCTGACGAAGCTTTAGGACGAGGGGAAATTTGGGGTAGGTTACATGGAGTACCCATAACCATTAAGGACAGCTTAGAAACTAAGGGATTACGGACTACCAGTAGCTACGAACCTTTAGCTAATTACGTCCCAACTCAAGACGCTACCGTTGTGGCTAGACTCCGTGCAGCGGGAGCAATTCTTCTCGGAAAGACCAATACACCAAAACTGACGGCAGATTTTCAAACCAATAGTCCCCTATTTGGGAGAACAAATAATCCCTGGAATCTAGACTATACCAGCGGTGGTAGTACTGGGGGTGGTGCAGCCGCCGTAGCTGCTGGGTTATCGCCTTTGGAACTAGGTAGTGACCTTGGCGGTTCTATCCGTGTTCCTGGACATTTTTGTGGTGTATTTGGCCTTAAGCCTACGGAGCATCGTGTTTCAACCTTTGGACATATTCCAGAGCTACCAGGAAAGCCAAAAACCATCCGACACTTACAAACCATAGGACCTCTGGCTCGCTGTGTCGAAGACTTGCGCTTGTGTTTATCCTTAATTCAAGGACTCGATCCCCAACAAAATTGGTTACTTCCTATACCGACAGAGCAGTTTAAACTAGAGAATTTACGGGCATACCGCTACGCTTGGACAACAGGTTTTGGTGATATTCCAGCATCAACAGAAACCAAGAGATGCTTAGAGAAATTGGCATTATCTCTGGAAAATTTAGGGTGTTGCATTGAGGAACATAACCCACCGAATTTGGACGTTACTGTAGCAAGGGAAACCTATAGCGAGATTCTCAAATTTGAATTTGGTTTATCCGAGATCAATCAACAACAGTATGAACATGCTCTTCATAAACGCGATCGTATAATTACTGATCTAGAAGGCTTCTTATCTGATTGGGATGTTTGGTTGTGTCCTGTGGTTCCAATAGCAGCATTTACCCATCGCCCATCAGGGGAACCAATTGAGATAGATGGTAAGCAGTTTCCTTATCTGAAAGCTATTGGTGCTTACACCACACTGTTTAACTTAGGTGGTAACCCAGTCATAGTCCTACCCCTTAGCCAGTCCCAGAAAGGCTTACCCATTGGTGTGCAAGTGGTCGGAAGACGGGGGAGTGATATGAGACTGATCGCAATTGCTGAGACATTGACCCAAATCACCGGAGGCTTTCAACCTCCACCGGGATATTATAGCGCTACGCTTAGGGTCAGAAGTCAGAAGTCAGAAGTCAGAAGTCAGAAGTCAGAAGTTAGAAGTCAGAAGTCAGAAGTCAGAAGTTAGAAGTCAGAAGTCAGAAGTCAGAAGTAAGCTAGACTCACGTTTCGGAGTTTAGGAGCAACTGCATCAAGACAATGTCAAACATCGAGGTGCGCACCTCTATATGCCTAGTGCTATAACAATAGCTGAGATGCGATCGGCGAAGCCGCGCCAAAGGCGATTAGCCCGAAGGGCTACGCTACGCGATCGCTTAATTCCCTACCACCTTAATCCCTTAACCCTAACAATTTTTGTCTTTTCTTAACAACCTAATCAATTTAGAGAATAAGGTTCTTCAGTACCTACTATGCTAAATTTATAGTTTAAAAAAACCGAAAATATTACTGTGTAAGGGTTATGAGGCTATTTAACAATAAATTTTTCTGAATACTGCCTCTTCCTCCTGCTCCCTGCTCCCTGCTCCCTGCTCCCTGCTCCCTGCTCCCTTTGGCAAATTGTTAATCTAGCATAACAAGTACGGAAGAGCCGGGAATAATTCCATAACTAACCTTAACAAATCATCAGTATAATCCCGGACAACTAATGGGTTATCATAAAAGTGGGATAAAGCAATACATACTGATAATTTTCCTTCTAGGGAGGCCAAAAATGAAATTCAATATTTTGGCAACGCTAACCTTACTCGCTTCCCTGTTCTTTACTGGTTCAGCAGTAGCTGAAAACCCAGACCAGGTGCAACAGTTGCTCTCAACTGGTGAATGTCCAGGGTGTAATTTAAAAGGAGCGGATCTATCGGGTGCACATCTACTAGGCGCTGATTTGAGGAATGCTAACCTGCAAGGAGCAAACTTAATCGAAGCCAACCTAGAAGGTGCTGACCTGACTGGTGCCAACT
>NZ_JAAHHU010000507.1:0-3037 GCF_010672095.1 Moorena sp. SIO3I6
CAAAGTTGCCGAACATTTGTACTATGTACCATGAGAGCAAGCTTAAACCCATTAGGGGGCTATAGATAATGTACAAATATTCTGCATAAGTGACATGCTCCCCCTATTACCTATTACCCATTACCTATTACCCATTACCTATTACCCATTACCCAGATAAGCGTACAAATGTTCTGCATAAGTGACATGCTCCCAAGTCGATATCTGTTATTATTGATCAGTGTTGAGAATTAAAAAATAAATATCTATATTAACTAACAATAGTGCAGTTATGGCCAAAGTTATTATTATTGGTGCAGGTGGAGTGGGTAATGTTGTTACTCAAAAATGCGCCCAGTTGCAAGATGTTTTCTTGGAGATTCTCCTAGCAAATCGGACTAAATAAAAATGCGATCACATTGCCGCTACTATTGCCCATCCCTCATTACAAACAGCCCAAGTCGATGCAGATAACGTTGCAGAAATAGTGGCACTCATTAAGGATTTTCAGCCTGACATAGTTATCAACGTAGCTCTACCGTATCAAGACTTACCGATTATGGATGCGTGCTTAGAAACAGGAGTAAATTATCTCGATACTGCTAACTACGAACCTCCTGATGAAGCCAAATTTGAGTATAAATGGCAGTGGGATTACCACGAAAGATATAAACAAGCTGGGATTATGGCTGTGCTTGGATGCGGATTCGATCCTGGAGTAACAGGGGTATTTACAGCCTATGCCCTAAAGCACCACTTTGATGAGATTCACTATCTAGATATTGTAGATTGTAATGCCGGAGATCACGGTCATCCTTTCGCTACTAATTTTAATCCGGAGATTAATATCAGAGAGATTACCCAAAAAGGAAAATACTATGAAAACTCCAATTGGGTAGAGGTTGAGCCGTTCTCAGTGCATCGGTCAATCAATTATCCAGAGATTGGCCAGAGGGAGTCATACCTGTTGTATCATGAAGAGCTTGAGTCTCTAGTGAAGCACATTCCCACCATTAAACGGGCTCGCTTTTGGATGACTTTCAGTGAAAGTTATCTGACACACCTGCAAGTTCTCCAGAATGTAGGATTAACTAGTATTGAACCAATTGAGTATGAAGGGCATCAAATCGTCCCCTTGCAATTCCTCAAAGCTGTTCTACCTGCACCATCTTCACTAGGTCAAAACTATGAAGGTCAAACATCTATTGGCTGCCATATTCGAGGAATAAAAGACGGAAAACCAAAAACCTACTATATCTACAATAACTGTGACCATGCAAAAGCTTATCAAGAAGTAGGGGCACAAGCTGTTGCTTATACAACAGGAGTACCTGCAATGCTTGGTGCAATGCTAGTCTTAACTGGCGAATGGCAAGGTGAGGGAGTCTTTAATGTGGAACAACTTAACCCTGATCCTTTTTTGGCAAAGCTAGGAACCTATGGTTTACCTTGGCATGAGTCAATTAACAACTCAGAAGAATTTGGGGATTAACAAGCAAGATGATTGATTATTCCCAAATCCCATCCCCCTGCTATGTGCTTGAGTCCGAAAAGCTGATTGAGAATCTTGAGTTAATTGACTCGGTTCAGAAAAAAGCAGGAATTACGATCATTCTTGCCTTGAAGGGGTTTGCGATGTTCAGTGCCTTTCCCATTGTGAAACAATACTTACAAGGTACTACTGCTAGCTCTCTGTTTGAAGCAAGGCTAGGGCGAGAAGAGTTTGGTAAAGAGCTCCACCTTTACTTGCTTGCCTACCAGGAAAAAGAATTTCCAGAACTGATTCAAGGGGCAACACATATCTCGTTTAACTCCCTAAGCCAATGGGAGCGATTTAAAGAAAAAACTCTCTTGACCCAAGTATCACCGGGTCTGCGCATTAATCCAGAGTATTCTCCGGTGGAACCGGAGATCTATAATCCCTCGTCTCCCTTATCTCGTCTAGGAATACGCGCTGAAAAATTAGGTGATAAGTTACCGGAGGGCATTGAAGGGTTACATTGCCACAACTTATGTGAAAGCGACTCACAGGCTTTAGCACGTACTTTAGAGCAGATTGAAACCCTGTTTGGGCATCACCTTCCCCAGATCAAGTGGCTTAATTTAGGGGGAGGACATCTGATCACCTCTAAAAGCTATGATATCGAACACCTAATCCAAGTTTTGACCCGTTTTAAATCCCGTTATCCTCACTTGCATATTTATCTGGAGCCTGGATCGGCAGTGGCATGGGAAACTGGGGTACTCCGAGCAACAGTTCTTGATCTGATTGAAACTTCAAACCTGATTATTGCCATGCTTGACGTCTCATTTACCGCTCATATGCCTGATTGTTTGGAGATGCCTTATAAACCTCGCATTCGAGGTGCAAGAGATCCGCAACAGCAAGAGCCTAGATACCGGATGGGGGGTCTTACCTGCCTTGCAGGAGACTTTATGGGCATGGGAGATTACTACTTTGAAACGCCTTTGCAGATTGGTGACACAATTGTTTTTGAAGATATGATTCACTATACGATGGTGAAGACTTCTATGTTTAATGGCATCAAACATCCAGCAATTGGCATTGTCCGCACTGATGGTACTTTTAACTTGGTTAGAGAATTTTGCTACGAAGATTATAAGAGTCGATTATCTTAGGCAAATTGCCATGGGAACTAACCCAAATCATGGGTTATACTAAATCCGCTTTTGAAAGTATCACTAGGTATAAATTATCTATCCAATTTTTTGACTTGTGGCAAACTTGTGTAACTAAAACAAATGAATCAAGCCAGTTTTAATCCTAATGAGAGGGAGCATGTCAAATTCGCAGAACAAATGTACTAAAACGACTGATAACTGCTACTGAAGCCCCGAAAACACGATAGTTCAAAGGTTTATAGTTCAAGTGTTCTTACAAAATTGACCTGCTCCCTAGATCCCAAATGGGTTCTGTACAAGCTTGCTTGTTTGCAGGGTGTTCAAATAAGTTGTTAACTCGAATCGAGAAATGTTCTAAAATTAGAATGTTGTGTTTTAGAAACTAATGGATGATATTCTGAGTGTTGTTGCTGAT
>NZ_JAAHHU010000508.1:0-3033 GCF_010672095.1 Moorena sp. SIO3I6
TCCCTATTCCCTACTCCCGACTCCCTACTCCCTATTCCCTATTCCCTATTCCCTTTATTATTAACAATGACAGTTTTAATTATTACCCATAGCCAAGACAACGAAAGCATTCCCCTAGTGGTAAAAGCCATTGAAGAAAAAGGGGGGAAAGCCTTTCGATTTGACACTGACCGATTTCCCACGGAAGTCCAACTAGATGTCTACTACGGTAAGAATAAAGACGGTAAGAATACAGAAAGATTAATCCTAAAGTCTGAGGAAGAAAAGCTAGATTTGCAGGAGGTCTCCGCAGTTTGGTATCGGCGCATTGCCATGGGGGCAAGAATTCCCAGCACGATGGATCCGCAAATGCGGCAAGCCTCTGTACAAGAATCCCGTGTAACCATCCAAGGTATGATTGCCAGTATTGATGGCTTCCACTTGGATCGGGGCTCTGTGATTGAGCAAGCTAAGAATAAGCAGTTACAGCTAAAAGTAGCACGGGAACTCGGGATAGATACTCCCCTTAACCTGACCACTAATAATCCAGCCGCAGTGGTGGAATTTGCCAAAGAATGTGAGTCTGGCATAATTACCAAAATGCTTTCATCCTTTGCCATCTATGATCAGCAGGGAGAGGAGCAGGTAGTGTTTACCAATCCGGTCAAACCGGAGGATTTGGACAACTTGGATGGATTAAGGTTCTGTCCAATGACCTTTCAGGAACATCTCCCTAAGGCACTAGAGTTACGAACCACAATTGTCGGAAAGCAAGTGTTTACTGCTTCGATAGACTCTCAACAGTTTCCAGGTGCTCGTTATGACTGGCGGCGACGGGGCGTTGATTCCCTAAACGCTTGGCAGCCCTATCAGTTGCCCCAAGATCTGGAAGAAAAGTTGCTGAAGCTAATGGATTACTTTGGCTTGAACTATGGCGCGATTGATATTATTCTAACTCCCGATGGTCGCCATGTATTTCTTGAGGTCAATCCAGTGGGAGAATTCTTCTGGCTTGAGCTTTGCCCTGGCTTACCAATTTCCCAGGCTATTGCTGATGTTTTGCTGAACTTAGTGCCACGGCGTTCTTAGTATAGCAAAGGGAGCAGGCAATAGGGAGAATATAGCGCTACGGGCAAGGCAATTCCTGTGTTCACCCAGATACAAACGCTATCTATCATAGTAACATAGGTAAAATAGTTTGTTTATAGTCTGGGTTTAACTTCAGGATAATCTGAGCATGAAAAAGCAATTATTTTATCTAATTAAAATAACATCTACTAGTTTAATTACTTGCGCTTTAGGTCTAGAAATTTGGTATATTTATTTACGGCTAACCCATGGCTATCTACCAAGTAACCTCTATTATGTATTGTGGCTAGGAAGTATCGCTTTAATATCCCATTTCATTGAAGGTGTAATCGCTGCTTTTAAAGCTGACAGTTGTGATAAAAATCCTATAACCTATGGCATTTATACGTTTTTTGTGGGGTTTGTTGGATTGTGGGAATTATTGAATCCAAGTTCAGAAAGTTCTAGCTATAAATAAACCGTTGTAC
Organism: Moorena sp. SIO3I6; assembly: GCF_010672095.1. Taxonomy (NCBI): domain Bacteria; kingdom Bacillati; phylum Cyanobacteriota; class Cyanophyceae; order Coleofasciculales; family Coleofasciculaceae; genus Moorena; species Moorena sp. SIO3I6. Next base: position 1,536 of record NZ_JAAHHU010000508.1, read on the forward strand.
TGGATTATTTCCCGATCTCAAGCAAAAAATGATTAGTGTAACTGACCAATTAGAATTGAGCGACCCTATTTTAGCAAGAGCCATATCCACAGGGCAAACGCATCTTAAGATTATGGTGTGGATGCACCTTAGCTGCATCATCCCATTTCTTCCTAACTAGGGCGCTCTAGCAGATGCGATCGCGAATAGTGCCCTTTTTCCCCACAGGTGGTGCTCGCGCCGCTAAGCTTGAGGCCGTTACAGGTAAAGCTCGGACTATACTAAAATAGTCAATAGGTTTTAGAGAATCATGCTCCAAGAACTTGAAGCGGTATTTGATCGGACAGCTCTTCAACTGGAAGTGCCCTTAAACTTAGCTGCAGGTACAAGGGTAAGGATTATTGTTGAAAGTGTTTTGCCTGATTAAGTAAGGCAACCTACAACATTCCTTCAAACTGCTCAGTGTTTAAAATTACATGGTGACCCAGATTGGTCAGAGAAAATTGACCAATATTTGTATGGGGAAACTGTTTCTGAGAATGACTGAAGTTTTTTTAGATACTTCTTTTGCGATCGCATTATCTTCGGTCACCGATCATAATCATCAACGGGCTGTCAATCTTGCCAATCAAATTCAAACTAACAAAACTTGTTTGGTAATGTTGTAGTTATCAATTAGGCTTCTTATTTATTATTTAAAATTTATTATTTAAAATTTCAGGAAATTCCCCTTTCTGGTTAAACCATTTTGCTATTCAGCAACGCCAACCCAAAAGCTATAATTGCTTCAAATAGCTAATTGCCTAACACCTATGAGTCAGCAGCTAACTCTAGAAATCAGCGATGAAGTCTACGCCGACCTACAGCGTAAGGCCAATGCAGTAGGAATATCCATAACGGATTGGATAGTCGCCGTTCTCAGCAGACAAGACGGAACTGTTAGCACTACGATGCTGTCTCCAGAGCAGCAAGAGCAGGCACGACAGAAGTTCAAAAGCCATGCAGGTGCAGTCAGTCTAGGACACGCAACGGGTGTAGATAACCTAGAGATTGATGCTGACCTCGCCAGAGCTTATACTGATGAGTATTAGAATGGGAGTGATTTTGTGCTTCTAGACACATCAGGTTTGTTGTGCTATCTCCATCGGGACGAACCACAGCATAAAAAGGCGGTGCAGTTAGTCGATGATGCGGGCAGTAAACTCTTGACTCATAGCCATGTCTTAGCCGAGTTGGTTGCTCTTGCACTGATCCGCCGGTTCCCTCGGGCTAAAGTTTTGGAGTTTGTGGTTGACTTGGTTGATAATCCAGACATTGAAACAGTCTGGGTTGATGAACAACTACACCGAGAAGCCATGCAGCTTTTAGCTGATCGGCAGGACAAGACCTATTCCTTGTGCGATGCGGTCAGTTTTATTCTGATGCGCCAACGTAGCATAACCGATGCATTAACCACAGATCGGCACTTTGAGCAAGAGGGATTTTTGACACTCCCCGCCCTGGAAGGACGGGGATTCTT
>NZ_JAAHHU010000509.1:0-3026 GCF_010672095.1 Moorena sp. SIO3I6
TAGGCTCTCAAACGAAGTTAGAACCAAGGAATGATAGTTCTAAGAGTTGGTTGATACTGGCAGACAAAAAGGGAGTAGGGCAGCAGTTAGCGACCTTACTCCGCTCATTAGGAGAGGTTTGTACTTTAGTATTTGCCGGAGAAAAGTATCAACAGATAGCTCCGGGAGAATTTAGTATTAATCCTAATCAAGCTAAAGATTTTGAGGAGGTAATAGAGACAGTGGCCGGGAAGTCACCATCATTGTATGGAGTGGTACAATGTTGGACGGCTGAAGCCGAAGTGGGTCAAGGGATTAATTCTGAGAAGTTAGGAAGTTTATCGAAGTTAGGGTGTGGCACAACTCTATCTTTAGTACAAGCATTGGTGAAAGGCGGGTTATCAACTGTCCCTCGATTATGGTTGGTGACAAATGGTGCTCAGGCGGTGCCTGTTCATCATCCGGTGATACCAGGAGTAGCTCAATCTTCGGTGTGGGGAATGGGTAAAGTGATTAGCTGGGAACATCCAGAGTTGAACTGTACTCGTATAGATTTAGACCCAGAGGAGACTCTAGAGGGTCAGGCTGATGCCCTATTTCAAGAAATTTGGTCTGAGGATAGGGAAGACCAGGTAGCATGGCGTGGGGATGGTCGTTATGTAGCTCGGTTGGTGGGTAGTCGTCATCGGCAACCAGTGGCACAACAGTTGGTGCCATCACAACCATTCAAACTAGGAAGTTCCCAGAGAGGTAGTTTGGATAACTTAATCCTAGAACCAGTTACTAGACGTTCGCCAGGAGCAGGGGAAGTAGAAATTAGAGTTAAGGCAACAGGATTGAATTTTCGTGACGTTCTCATAGCCTTGGATATTTATCCAGGAGAGCCTGTAATGGGAGCAGAGTGTGCGGGAGAAGTAGTAGCTGTAGGACCGCAAGTCAGAGATTTTCAAGTGGGTGACTTAGTTATAGCTCTGGCTCCTGACTGCTTTAGTCAGTATGTAACTGTTGATGCTACCTATATAGTTATTAAGCCAAAACATCTGAGCTTTGAAGAAGCAGCATCTATTCCAAGTAATTTTTTAACAGCTTATTATACTTTGCATCATTTGGCTAAGATTAAGGCTGGCGATCGCGTTTTAATCCATGCAGCAGCAGGAGGTACGGGAATGGCTGCTGTTAAAATGGCACAGCAAGCAGGAGCTGAGGTTTTGGCTACAGCAAGTCCTCGCAAATGGGAAGCATTACGAAATCTGGGTGTTAAACATATTATGAATTCCCGGACATTAGAATTTGCTGACCAGGTGATGGAAATAACTCAAGGTCAAGGAGTGGATATTGTTCTCAACTCCCTGACTTCTGGGGAATTTATTAGCAAGAGTATGTCAGTAGTAGCTCAGGGTGGTCGGTTTGTGGAAATCTCCAGGCGAGGAGTATGGTCTTCAAGCCAAGTAGCAGCAGTCAGACCGGATGTATCTTATTTTGTGGTGGATTTATTCAAAGAGTCAATAGAGCAACCGGGATTAATCAATTCTATGTTGCAAGGGTTGAAAGAGAAATTCGGCAATGGTTTACTACAACCACCACCAATAAAGATATTTCCAATAGAGGAAGTCATTGATGCCTTCCGTTATATGCAACAAGCCAAACATATAGGTAAGATTGTGGTAACTCAAACACAACTTGCTGATGGTAAGACTCAAAAGCCTTTAAGTTTCCGTTCTGGAGCTAGCTATTTGATAACAGGAGGTATGGCAGGTTTAGGCTTACTGGTAGCTAATTGGATGGTATCTAAGGGAGCTAAACATTTAATATTGTTAGGACGCCGTTCGCCGGATGATGCATCTCGGAAAAAAATAACAGAGTTAGAAATGGCAGGAGCGTCCGTGGTAGTGGAAACAGCCGACGTGTCAGATTGGGAATCAATGAGAGGGGTGTGGCAGAGAATTGAGGAATCAAACCGACCATTAGCAGGAGTGATTCATTCAGCAGGAATGTTATCAGATGGAGTGCTACAAAACCAGAGTTGGTCTAGTTTTGAGCGGGTGATGGCACCAAAAGTGCAGGGTGCTTGGCATTTGCATCAATTGAGTCTAAATCAATCATTGGACTTTTTTGTGCTGTTTTCATCGGCAGCATCTCTGTTGGGTTCGCCTGCCCAGGGAAATCATTCCTCTGCTAATGCTTTCCTTGATGGTTTAGCTCATTATCGTCGCGCTCAGGGATTACCGGGATTGAGTATTCATTGGGGTGCAGTTTCTGAAGTGGGAGAGGCTGCGGAACGAGGAGCAGATGTGAGGGTAGGTAAGCACGGGATAGGTGCAATATCTCCGAGCCAGGTCTTGGAGTCTTTAGAACTATTGATGAGTGGTTCGGATGTGGAAGTAGGGGTCGTACCTATTGACTGGTCACGGTGGCAGAAGAAAGTGGCGCAGTGGCCGTTTTTAGCGGATTGGCAGGAAACTATATTGGAGGTGGCGGAACCATCGAAGTCAGATTTTCTATTAAAGTTGGAGGCTACACCACCTAATGAGCGTCGTTTGTTGTTGGTGGCTCATGTGCGTCGTCAGGTGGCTCAAGTGTTGGGAATTAGTCATCCTGAATCAATTGCTTTGGAAACAGGGTTTTTTGATTTGGGTATGGACTCTTTGACTTCTGTGGAGTTGAGGAATAAGTTGCAAAGTAGTTTGAAGTGTTCGGTACCTTCTACTCTGGCTTTTGATTATCCAAAGCTTAATAAGCTAGTAGATTATTTGTCTAAGCAGATTTTATATCAAGAATTTTTTAATACTTCAATTACAAAAAAAACAGAAAATACAAATGATGAAATAGATAAACTAAAAGAAAAACAATTATCGAAAGTTCAAGATCTTTCAGAAAAACAGCTAGAAGAGCTGCTCGACCAAAAATTTAACTTACTAAATTAATTAGGAACTGGAGTAATGAACAATTCATCTAACCCTAAGCAATTAACTAATTTACAAAAATCGCTTTTAGTAATTGAACGATTACAGTCCCAGGTAGAGCAACTGGAGAAGGCTCAAAAAGAA
>NZ_JAAHHU010000051.1:0-41682 GCF_010672095.1 Moorena sp. SIO3I6
GACAAGTACGAAGTCGAGGGTGATGCCTGGGATGATGACCGCTCCCCAGAGCCTTACAAAGCACCGCGAGTCAACATTCCTGAGAAAAAGAAAGCTCCAGAATACGAAGAAGAGGCTGGTTACTAATTCATGATCACTGTTGAGGGTTGTTTGTTGAGGGTTGTTTGTTGAGGGTTGTTTGTTGAGGGTTAGGGAACAGATATAGCCTTGATCATAGTTATGAGGTACAGTCAATTTTCCCAACCCCTACTCCCTACTCCCTACTCCCTACTCCCTACTCCCTACTCCCTACTCCCTACTCCCTACTCCCTACTCCCTACTCCCTACTCCCTACTCCCTACTCCCTACTCCCTACTCCCTACTCATTTCTTGGTTAACACAAACACACTCCCCTGATTCCCCCGTCCAATGCGCAGGTCATCGTCAAGATAGGTGATCTCTAACCAACCCTGTTGGTTGTCCCTATTGATGGGAAAGTCAATAGCTGGGAACTTTTTGCCAGCTTCGATTTGCTCAATGAAATCATTGGCAGAGCTATAGCTCAGGAAGCTTTGTAGGCCAATGATAGACCTCTCGAACCTAACATTAACCCGGCATTGAGATACTGGCTCGAAACTAGCACAAACACTGACAACACCTTCGAGATAGGGAATACCAGATAATTCAGCTATGTTGTAAATTTTAGTATCTGAGGTACGAACACATTGGTAGATTTGACCCAGTTGTACCAAGGGAAATCCGTCAAGATTCAAAAGTTCTTGACTCGTAGTATATAGCAGACGCCAGTTACCATCTAGCAAGTCTTGCGCCTCAAGGGGTCGAGGGGTGGGGTTTCTCCCTTCCAGTTGGGTAACTGCTGCGAGTATTGCTGTTTTATCGGTTTTGCTTGCTAAGAGACCACGATTCTTTCCTGCGATCGCTTCTAAGAGTTCCGCCTTGCCAATCATAAAATTTCCTCTAGCTGACTGCTAGACTCAAAGTTAAAGGTTTTCACCTCGTCCATATTAGCTGAAGAAGCCTATGTACAATCCTGCTCTACGTGAACTACATCGTGATCAACTCGCTGAGGTCATTCCCCTTAAGCAAGAAACTTCCCTTTTAGATTGGTTAGAGTCTAATAATCGCCTGATCCCACGGGAGATTTTAGAGGAAGAAAATCCCCTAGGTGATGACGTAGAAATCTCTGAACTGATGGGGGTAGAGGACAATAACTACGAGGAGGAGGAAGAAAGTTTGAATTAACACTAACTAGTTTGACCAAATAGTCTAGTTTTACCAAATAGTTTTAGCCGAATTGGAACCGAATGGCAATCAGAAATGATTCACAATGTAACCGTTGCTGAATCATTTCTGAAATTATTTTTCATAAACTAAATTATAGCAAAAAACAACAAGGTTTTGAGCAACTAATTAATTCATTAGCCATGAATTTACTGAGCCGATGTTCACTATTCTTGGTCACTCTACCAAAACTTCCCGAAATGTGAGAGCCCTGTGTCTTTAGACCGGGTCAGAAGTTACCGCAAGAATAAGGCAGCCTTTATGGTTGGTCGGTTATGGGTAAAAGGTTAAAACTTTATGATTAAGGCTGCCTTATTCTAAGGTTTCGTCTCCGGGGTGAAACAGAGCGACTGGATTTATCCAGTCGTATCCCGAAAACGTGGAACTTTTATGATCTAAATAGGTCATAATATATATAAGGAGGTGATAGCTTGCGATGTACAAAACGATTCCTGTAAAAGCAACATTTACTGACGAAGAAAAAGCTTTCTGGCTGTTTCAGTGTGAAAACGCTAACAGTCTGTGGAATTGTGCGATCTATTACTCCAAACAAAAACATTATAGTTGGCTAGAACAACAACCAGAAGCTTTTACTACTTACTGGAAAGAAGACGTACTTCGCTACGGATGGAAAACCTATAAGTGTAGTGTAAAGTATGCCGAACTATGCAAAGAGCTGAAGAACAATCCCCATTACAAGGCGATGGCCGCCCAATCAGCACAGCAGACCCTTAAATCTGTGGCTGAATCAATCACAAGTTACAATCAGCTAGTTCCACTTTATTACAAGGGACAAGTAGACAGGCCAAAGCTTCTTAGGTATAGAAATAAAGGAGGACTGGCTGCTGTTACTTTTCCGCGACAAGCCCTCACCTATAGAAAAGGATTATTTTATCCGTCTATAAGCAAGGAAAGTAAGCCAGAATTATTAGGTGAAATTGTACTAGAAGCCCCAGAATTCATAGACCCAGACTGGGTTAAAGAGGTAACAATTCGCCCTTACTATGGGCAACTATGGATTGATTGGGTAATAGATGATGGGAAACAACCAGTAGAACAAGATCCGAACCTAGACTATTCCCAGGCATGGAGTTTCGATCACGGTGGCGATAACTGGTTGACTGGAGTTTCGACCCAAGGAAAGAGTCTGATAATTGATGGTCGTAAGCTCAAGTCAATGAACCAAGGATATGCCCGTCTTGTTGCGAAGTACAAAGCTGGAAAACCTGAGTTTTACTGGGATGCCAACCTTGATAGAGTTCAGAGGAAGCGTAATAATCAGATGCGCGATGCTGTCAATAAAGCGGCCAGATTTATCATCAACCGTTGTCTTAGCGATCGTATCGGAAATCTTATTATTGGTTGGAATGAGGGGCAGAAAAATCGAACAAACATGGGGCGACGAGGAAATCAAAAGTTTGTGGTCATCCCCACCAAGAGATTAATAGAAAGACTAAAACAACTCTGTCGAGAATATGGAATAAAACTAACAATTACTGAGGAAGCGTACACCAGTAAAGCGTCTTACCTTGACGACGACAGCCTCCCAAAACATGGTGAAAAACCCACAGGATGGACACCGTCGGGCAAAAGGATGAAACGTGGATTGTATAAGTCTTCCAACGGTCACCTGGTTAACGCAGACTGCAACGGTGCAGCCAATATTGCCAGGAAAGTAACTGTACAGTTAGGACTCGACCTAACCAAGGCAGGTAGGGGAGCATTGACACTCCCGCACCGGTATGATCTGTTCACATCTCTGTCTAGATCGTACAGGAAAAGGAGTGAAGTCGCACGGTTTCAACCTGCGACGTAACATCCTTTGAGAATCCCCCGTGCTTTAGCTGGGGGAGATGTCAATTCAATGGCATCTATCCTTTCATTGATGTCTCTAGTGGTCCAAGCCTACTGCTGAGTTCGATTCCACCTGGGGAAAAGGGTTTCTCAGTCCCGAACAATTTCTCAAAATTGTCTACACTGACCTGAATTCCAAAAGTAATAAGTTTTGAGTCATGCTGTATGAGTAATTCACCCTTAGATCGCTATCATGAGTCGGGGAGACTACTGGTTAGAACGTAATGAGAACTACTTAGCCAAGGCACTGGATTGGCTGCGTCTGCGTTTACAACAGCTGGCTGGAAAAGAAGTCATAGATACAGACATAGAGCAGGCTTATGGTGCAATGGAAACCGTTGCAGCCATAGAGCCATACCCGGCCTTGGTGTATTTAAGTCAGCGGTTTGGACTATCCCCTTTTGAACAAGGGGTGTTGCTGTTGTGTGCGGGGATGGAACTGGATACCCGCATTGCTGGTTTATGTGCTTTGGCTCAAAACGATGGACAACGTCCCTATCCCACCTTTGCTTTAGCGCTTTCCCTGTTTGACCAACCCGCTTGGCATGTAGTTTCACCGGAACGTCCCCTGCGTTATTGGCGATTGATTGAAATTAACCAGGTAGGATATCAACCTTTAATTACTAGTGCTATACGAGCTGATGAGCGAATTGTCAATTACCTCAAAGGCTTAAATTACTTAGATGACCGACTGGGAACCTTAGTAATGAGGGTGGAACCCCCCACAGGTAACCTACCTCCTTCTCAGGAAACTATTGTTAAAAAAATTATCAACAACCTCAAACAAGCAAGCTCTGCACCCCATTTACCCATCATTCAGTTGTTGGGTACAGATAGTCCTAGTAAGGAGCTAATTGCTGGTCATACTGCTGCCGCTCTTGGTTTGCAACTGTATCGCTTACCATCGGGGTTACTACCGACCCCAGCCGCAGAATTGGAAACTTTCTTGCGATTGTGGGAGAGGGAAAGTATTTTGATGCCAGTGGTGCTTTACCTCGATGCCCAGGAACAAGAAAAATCCGCAACTACTGGTTCCGCTTCACCACTCCACCGATTTTTATCACGGTACCACAGTTTGTTGTTCCTCGATACCCACGAAGCGCGATCGCATTTAAGTAGAGCCAGTGTTACCCTTGATATTACCAAACCCACCGCCCCAGAACAACAAGCAGCTTGGAGCAACTGTCTTGGTGATGCTGGCTTAACAGAAAGTCCCTCCCTTTTAGCCAGTCAGTTTAATCTTAACCTATCAACTATTGAGCAGAATGCCCGGTTAGCACTGGATGAAAAGGTAACAGATAGGGTCGAATTCCATACTCGTCTTTGGCATGCTTGTTTACTTAGCACTCGTCCGCAATTGGATAACTTGGCGACTCGCATCGATGCCAAAGCCACTTGGGATGATCTAGTTTTACCAAAAGAAGAAATGGGCTTGCTCCATCAAATTGCTGACCAAGTTAACCAACGTCGTAAAGTCTATGAAAATTGGGGATTTCAACGACGGATGAATCGGGGAATGGGTATCAGTGCCTTGTTTGCTGGGGAAAGTGGGACCGGAAAGACGATGGCAGCGGAAGTGATTGCTAATAATTTACAACTAAATCTTTACCGCATTGACCTGTCAGCAGTGGTAAGTAAATATATCGGCGAAACAGAGAAAAATCTGCGACGTTTATTTGATGCTGCAGAAGATGGTGGGGCAATTTTATTTTTCGATGAAGCAGATGCTCTATTTGGTAAACGTAGTGAAGTAAAAGACAGTCATGACCGCTATGCTAATATAGAGATTAATTATCTATTACAGCGGATAGAATCTTATCGGGGATTAGCAATTTTGGCAACCAATATGAAGAGTGCTCTAGATCAAGCATTTCTACGGCGACTGCGGTTTATCATTGAGTTTCCCTTCCCTGGTAGGTTGCAACGTAAGCTGATGTGGCAGAAAGTTTTTCCAGAGGAAACACCTTTAGAAGAATTAGATTATAACCGTTTGGGGCGATTTAATCTTACCGGTGGTAGTATTAATAATATTGCTCTCAATGCAGCTTTTTTAGCAGCCCAGGCAGGTACCCCCGTAACCATGGAATTGGTATTGGCAGCCACACGGACGGAGTTTCGCAAGTTAAACATACCAATTTATCCAGAGGATTTTAGGTTATAGGCCGCAAGTGTTGAATCGGGAATCGGGAATCGGGAATCGGGAATCGGGAATCGGGAATCGGAACCCACCCCTAACCCCTCCCAGGAGGGGAAAGGGAATCGGGAATCGGGAATCGGGAATCGGGAATCGTTCCTGTAGGGTTGGCAGTTTCTGTAGGGTGGGCAGTGCATGAGTGCGATCGCTCCCACTCCGCCGCCTTTCGGTTGAAGCAGGGTCAAGCAGTTATCTCAGATACTGCTCAAGTGCCTCTGTCACTAGGTGGTTCAAGTTTATCCCTCGTTCAATAGCTGCGTATGCAGCACGTCGATGAAGGTCGGTTCCAGGTCTGATGTTAAAGCTTCCCTTGAAAGGCTTTTCCGGTTCTATCCCTTTGAGTTTACAAAGCTCTAGGTAGTCATCCACTGCTTCGTAAAAACTGGCCCGAAGAGATTTAACATCCTGACCTTCATAACTGATCAGGCTACGAATATACTCTACTTTCCCGTAGAAAATCTCATCCTCATCATTATAATTGACCGAGCCAAGGTATTCCTTGTATTTCATAAAGTTATTCATAACAATCCTTCGTGCCTAAGAATATCGATCGTTTGCTCAATCTGATACATCTTGAGTGTGTTGTGAGGATGAGGCTTGTGCAGAGCGATCGCCACGCCATCAGAGTTAATGAATCGTCGCCTTGAACCGCCTGTTTTTCCAGCTTTGACCTCCTCAAAGCCGAGTCCGGACAAAAGCTTGGTCAATTCATCCCAAGTAAAACCCTTCGGCTTACTTAGAAAACGTTTTATCAGCTTTTCTTGTCGAGTCATCTTGACACCCCATCTAGTGATTAATTATAAAAGGCATTACCCGAACATGCAACTAAATTTAGTTACAGTTAACCGCCGCACTAGATTGGGAACATAATTGAACGTGAGATCAATCAGTCGGGCAAAGTCTTCAGGAATAGCAAATCGTTCCTGTAGGGTGGGCAGTGCTTGAAACAGATACATTTGCTGGCAAAGGGCGAAGGTAAGCACTGCCCACCGGAAGATTAATCACTAGAGTAAAATCTAATCCCAAAACCCCAAATCCCTTCCCCTTGACCGAGACAACTAGTGCGAAGTTTAATGTAACTAAGAGTATCAAACCGGAAAACATGGGTATAACAAATGCCCAATCTATGGACGGAGGACTGGTAAATGAAGCGTCAGGGATTAACTAAACATCAGCAACAGTCCCAGAGTGCATCCCATCCCAGTAGTGGTTGGTTACAGCGAGCGGCAGTGCGTTCGGTGCCAGAAAAACAGGTAAACTCCGACCTTGATAGGGCGTCTGGTTTGAATCGTAGCTTTGTAAATGTGCCTGTGGGTGGGAATGGATTACCGGTAGTGCAGCCGAAGTTAACCATTGGTGCAGTTGGGGATAAGTATGAGCAGCAAGCGGACAGGGTAGCCCGTCAGGTGGTGAGTCAGATTAATGCCCCTGGTGCTGGGGTTAGCAGTCAAGGAGAGACTGTTCAGTCGGGGGAAGGGAAAGAAATCCAGACAAAGCAAGAGAATCAGAGGCTACAGAGAGACGAAGAGACGGTAGTTGACTTGCAGTTGAAGCCTTTGGTGCTCCGTCGGAAAGCCATTGGAGGTGGCGCAGCATCACCTGAGTTGGAATCAGCCCTATCCCGTGCCCGGGGTGGTGGCCAACCATTGGATGCGGGTCTACAACGGTCGATGGGGCAAGCGATGGGGGCGGATTTTAGCCGAGTGAAAATCCACACAGACCGTCAGTCGGACACACTGAATCGCTCCCTCCAAGCCAGAGCATTTACCACGGGAAATCACATCTTTTTCAAGAGAGGGGAGTATAATCCATCACATAAAGGTGGACAGGAATTGATTGCCCATGAATTAACTCATGTAGTCCAACAAGGAGGCTCGACGGCGAGTATTAGCGAAGGGCAAACAATCCAGCGGACGGTGGTCACCCTACCGGTGCATGACGACGAAGTGAACGCAGGCCGACGTATCTATGGTCCAAATGACAACTATCATCAAGATGTGAATCTAGACTGGTGGGTGGATATAGAGACAGCGGACTATCCCCACATGTTAGGAACGGGCATAACGACGTACACACAGGACATAACAGCAAACAGAGGAAGAGACCTAGGAGCGGGGTATGCCGCCCACCAAGGCGATGGTAGTGCTCGTGTCTTTGGACCAGACCCGGATTTCGGTGCGAGTATCGGGTGGCACTATGGCAATAAAATGTTTACGTTCAGTGCGATCAGAGGCGGGATATTAGCGTTGAACAGAGCGCAGTTCCTGGGGAATCGAATGAGAGAGACATCTCCGCAGCATATATCATCCCATGATCCAAACCAGCAATTACAGGGGGCGCACGCTCATGTCTACAATGCTAATCAGGCTCAATTGGAACGGTACTTAAGGCAAGTAATCAACCGTTGCGCGCAAGACCGCGCATGTATTCCACCACATATGGCGGCAAATAAAGCCCAGGAGATAAGAAATTATTTCGGAGTATAGCAAGTCAACAACAGGGCGTACGCTGATCTTGTCGGGTGCGTTAAGTGCGATCGCTCTTGGAACTACTGTCAGTGCGATCGCCTGATCTGGTAGGGTGGGCAAATGGGCATCAGAGCTGATCAAATTATCAAATTATCAAAATTTGCCCACCCTACCCCTACTGGCACTCGGTACATTCATCCCAAAAATTTACCCAATTATGAGCGTACAAACCAATGTAAAAACTGGACGGTGCGCGCACCGCTATGTCTTCGCTCTTTTCCCTTGGCTTATTTCACAGGACCGATGTACTTTTGTATTCCTTAATCTAGATTAACTTTTTTTGTTGCTAATATCTGCTGCTTCATTAAACGTATAATTATCCCAAACATTTGTCCCATCAGCTCCAGGTTTTTGAAAGACATAGGGGCGGTTAGGCATCGATTTAAAATAGTCTTTATCAAACCACCAATAACCTTTTTGTTTAGGTTGTTGAATTTGGATAGAACCAGTATTTTCATCAACTACAATTAAGTGTCCACTGAGTCCATAAATTACTTTTCCGGGAAAAATATTACGACGAGAAACTGTATGATATGGCGGTTTCATAATCCCACGATAAAATTGATCCCGTTCCTGAGGGGGAATACCTGCCATTGCGTCTTTTAATGCTCTTTCTGTGGAATCTGTTCGATATAACTCAGCTAATTTCATCGGATCAGTTTCCGCTTCATGATGATTCCTTTTTTGATTTTCTAAGACAATATCCCAAGGCACAAATATGGTTTCTATTTCACAAATATGGTTTTGTAATTGTTTGATAATTTCTGCTTCATTATTGACAGGGGTATCATTGAGCAGCTTTAACATTATCAAAAAAATTCGCTCTCCTTTATTAAGGTTTTCACTGTTGTTAATTTTATCAAAAATTTTCTGTATTCTTTCTTTGCTAGCCGAAGTAATATTTTTTTGTAACCCATCCCAATCAACATTACTATCCAAGGAAAGATAACGTTCTTCCAGCATAGTTGCTGTTTTCATCCAAATATCATATCGGGGATCGACAAACTTATTTAAATTCATTAGCTTAAGAAAACTCTAGTAAATGTAACAGGGAGTAGGGATTAGGGAGTAGGGAGTAGGGAACAAAAATTATCACAATTCATTTAGTATCCCTATTTTATTTTGGTTTTCGTCAAAAATATGCAGGATGATACCTAAATGATGCCAAATCCAAATCATTAGGGATAGTGCTCTATAGTTTAAAGGTGCAATAGTTCGAGCGTCAAGCCAGAAAAGGCTCCATAATTATCATAGTTAACGCTAAGTTGTTGCAGTTGGGAATCTGTCACTAGCCAATTTGCCGCAATGGTAAAGGAAGTGCCAATACTGACTTGAGTAGGACAACTCAGAGAAATACCATCAGGGAAAAAGAACATTTTGTTTCCTGCCAAGGGCCAGTTTAGTTGAGTTGCTATTGGGTCAGAAACCTTTAAATCTGGGGTCATGGTAACAGAAGTTCCTTGCCAGTTACCACTCAGATTTCTCTCAGGTAAGAGATTGATTTCCTTTGACCAATAGTTACTGGGGAAGTCTGCTGCATCTTCACGGATACTCACTATCCGCATCAAACTGCCATTAGTATCATAAAGAATTGGCACACTATGTCTTATATCTTCATGTTTGAAGAACAATTCAGCCGGTTGAAAGATCGAACCAGGTTCTAACTGTTTAGCTGACCATGTAGCTGCACCTTGTTCAAAGAAAAATGATCTCATTGACGGAAATGCTGGGTGAACCATTCCATCAGGTAACACCTTATCCTGTTTCTTAGACTGCCATTTTTTTTCTTCTATCCTACCGTCAGCGTATATATAACGATTAGTGTGATAAAGTTCTGTTTGTTCTGGATTGCTGCGGAAGCTTCTTAGACTTTGAAATGATTCTATTATCTCTCCTTCAGGAGAATACCTTGTCCAAATACCATGCCACTCCCGCAAATGGTTTTCCGTGAAGTTTTTCCAGTTTTGCTCTTTTAATTCCATATAATTAGTCACCGGATCATGAGTTTTTTTCGGATTGTGTGTTTTTGTGTTACAATTTTGTTATCCCTAATCCCGAAGTTTGCTATCTATCAGTAATCAAGCGATCGCTTTTTTTGATCCTGATCATGATTGTGCCCATTGTTGTTATTAAATCTAATTATAATCCAGTTTATGCGATCGCAAAAAAAATTGCAATAAATATTTGAAGATGTTATCTCATGAAATTCATTAGGTAAAAGTGAGAGAATTTCCTGGTTATAGTGACGGATTCCCCTTTTTAAAAGAGAGGAATTCACTAACCAATCCGTGATTATAAGAGATTCTCTATCATAGGCAGCCGTTTCTGGGAGACTAACAGTCACTCCATTCGAGAAGCTGACTATAATATTTTCCTGGGCTAATTCATCTATAGGCTTCCACTGACAATCACTGGTAGTTGCGATAATTAAGTCTGGGGTTATAGTGGAAATCATACTCCCCTTCCAATTGTCAGAAGAAGTATAGTCTATCTCTTTAGGCTCTCCTCGAAAGAAGTCTAGTGTCTCCCAGATAGAGGTAACATGATGTAATGAGCCATCTTCGAGATACTTACAGCCGCCACTCACTCCTAACCTTTCGTGCTTGAGGCATGTCTCAAAATAATATAACTGGCCCCGCTCAATCTTAGGTGTGTATCCCCAAGTCCAGCTATAGTCTAAGAAGGGAGTTGTTAGCTTCCCTTTTTTGTAAGGACCAAATGTTCTAGACTCACTCCTACCATCTTCATATCGATAGCGATGCAGCGCCGCCAAAGGGGGTTTCCACGGGGCAAACAGCGGTGCGGACGCAGGTTCCGCACACAGACCCATGCGCCATGAGCGACTGCATCAAGACAGTGATTTTTTTGAACTACTGCTTCGCGATCAGGATAGACTACATAGCTCCTGACTCCATGAAAGCGATGCAGCGCCGCCAAAGGGGGTTTCCACGGGGCAAACAGCGGTGCGGACGCAGGTTCCGCACACAGACCCATGCGCCATGAGCGACTGCATCAAGACAACGTTCTACTAACTCCCCATTCCCTGCCAGCCGAGTCCATATGCCATTCCAATCACCAATAGCCTGAATTTCTAAGAATTTTTCCCAGTTCTGAGTTAAGAAATCACTCATCTAGAACCTCCTGTGTTCCATTGCCAAAAACCTGAGGATTGCATCCACAAGCATAAGCAAGAGTTCCACCCAGCGCAAATCCGTTGCGCACTCCACTCTGTTTCACCAAAATGCTCCAAGACCGATTCCGGTAATAATCCTCGTGCCCCTTGGGCGATAAACTGCTTTGCGGTTTCAAATTTAGGCAGGGAGCACGGAGCAGGGAGTCGGAAAGCGCACGCCCTGGGAGTCGGGAATCGGGCAGAAGTAGTTTTCGATTCTTGTTTATGCAAGCCTTTTGCCTGACAAGTGCCCAGAAGTATATGTTTATCGTAATTCCTGCTCTGTGTCTTGATGAAGTTGTTTAACAAAAATGGTATAGAGATATCAGTTATTTTGGGTAACGTTTATTACTCAATTCAACACTTGTGGTCTAAGCTCTTTGGAATGCTAAATAATGCTAAATATTTAAACAATCTTCAGAGGCTAGCATTCCCAAAGGCGGGATAAAGAGATCAGAATGGAGTTGAACGTCATAAGGGAGGCCATGGTCTTCATTATCTGGCAAGATTGCAGTACGATTTACCAGACTTAAACGGGTATTAACAGTATGGTAATCTTCTGGGGTGAATTTATATAGCGGTTTGCCATATTTAATCAGAAACCAAGCCATCAGACTCAATTGACGGTACATCGTCGCATCATAGCAACGCCCACTTTGCCCCAGACTCCCCCCGTCTCTTTTTGTTTGTGGGTTAACTACTTGGGCAACTTTATAGTTACCTTGCTGGGAAAGGGCAACCCAATCTGCCGCAAAAAGCTGCCACACCGTTTCCATCCCATAAGCGATCGCAAAAGGAATATGCTCGACTAGCATATCCCATCTCAACATTGTTTCACCAGTTAGAGACCAGACGAGCCGATCAAAATGTTTAGCATAGTGGCAACCAAGTTCGTTTTCATGTCGCCAGGGATCGCGCATCACAAAAAGATAGTGATTATCCCTGAGTGTATTGTTTTGTGCCGTGAGCAGAAATAGACGCTCTTGATCTGGAAAAATAGCTTGGGCATATCCCAAATAGTGAAGTGGTCGATATTGGGTAGCGTTGATATCAACATCAAGAACAAATAGATCTTTGAGTGTCTGCCATTGCTGAACATATTTCAAGTAAGCAAAAGCTATCGCAAAGGCTCTTCCTTTGCCTTTATGTTTGGCAAGATCGACTGCAAAGCGCGAGTGAATGCGCTCTAGGTTAAATAAATCAAGCATAGCTGCTTCGTTGAGAATCACGCAGCCTTTTTCCTTCAGCCCCAAGTGATCCACGACAGCTTGCGCTCGCGGTGAATGTATCACGACAATTCTCTCTAATGCAATCCCCCAGTTTAGGCAATAGTTCAAAGTTTCGGGAAAAGTATCCTGTTCCCGCTTAGAGCCAAGAGGTAAGAGCAAACCTACGGTTGGCGAACGAAAATAGTCCTCTAGCATTTTATGCTTAACCGTAATATCCGCAAGAGTGGGTGTGAAAAAACCACCTAGACAGTCCTGTCGTTTGACAGCAATCACGTTGGGAAAATCATGAACTGTTCTCCTTTGATTAATGTTTTGTGACATACTTGCTTTTTTTGACATAATTTTCATACTTCGAATGGTATTATACAGTGTTAAAGCCCGAAAAAAAATTTTTTTGACATAATTTTACATCAACCCTTTACTAGTCTTTTATCACCTAGTTTTACAAACTGTAACTCAATCCCTTAAGCTACAAATAATTTAACCACCAAGACTTATGCTGACTTTTGAAATTAGCAAACCAATGACATATACAATCAAAAATTATAATTAGCCAGATCAGAATCAATGGCTTAAGAAATGGATACCAAATCCTTAGTTATGGGTTGGGGTTTTGTGTTAGGAGTAGAATCATAGAAAGTCATGGTTTTCCAGTTTTTCAGGTGTGCCATAGCATCTTAATAAGCTCAACTATAGCATTTCCCAATAAATCATAAAACCCAATGCTGATTTATAAGAACAGGAAAAAATTATCGGTTCTCTTTCCTAGTTTTATCTATTGTCTATTCCCTATTGCCTATTCCCTATTGCCTAAAATCCACAACTTATCTACCTCACCTGACTGGGAAATAAGCAGAATTGTTACCCTTACTGGGGGTGAAGTCTGGAGTGTACAGTAATTGGGAAAATTGAAGAATCATACCACCTTAGTAGGGATACTTGATCAGCTTGGGGACAGTTGGTTCAGCTGGCGACGGTTGTTGATGAGCTGACGGCTGATCACTGATAGCTGAATGCTTACCTAACTCCTGCCCCTCCACCTATTTGACTTACTCGATAAATGCTATTGTATGCAGCTCCAAAAACTGTCATTGCTCTCAACTTACTAGACAATAAGCTTTGTATGATCAAAATTAAATTCATTAATATTATCGCACTTAAAGGTTGAATAACATGCAAGAACGATTTAGCAACCAAAGCCATAGTACAGGTTGGGTCATTCAGTCTTGGGCGTCTTTTGTTATTTCGGTTTTTGCTATGGCTATTGGCATTGCCAATTTGCCAGCAGATAACTGGATCAAAGGCTACTTAGGTATCGGTTTACTTTTCTCTATTGGCTCTAGCATCAACATCGCTAAAACTACACGAGATATCCATGAATCGAAAAAACTAACCTCGAAAGTTGAAGAAGCTAGAGTTGAAAAACTACTGACTGACCACAACTCTCTGGGCTAATATCAAGTTTATCAGCTATCAGTTATCAGTTATCAGTTATCAGCTATCAGCTATCAGCTATCAGCTATCAGCGCATAGAGGTCTATTAATAATCGTAGGGTGGGCAGTGCAACGTGGTTTGCAAGCTTAATTATCTGTCTTCTGCTGCACTGCCCACCCTACATGAACCTGACCACTGACGGCTGACCGCTGACCGCTGACCGCTTAGGCGATGACCTTAAAATCAGAAATCGTCTCAATCCATACCCGTGCTCCACAGTGTAGGGGATCATCTGGGCGATACATCACCCGACAAGGGCCATTGACTTCGACAGTATGACCGTAAATGTTTTTAGAGCCTCGTTTGACGGTAATCACCGGATTGCGTTCGCCGGTGTTGTGATTTTGGCGAATCACTTTCTGATTAACGTGGATGACCGCCTTCGTGTAATTTGTACGCTTTGACCAATTCCGCTTCGGTCCGCGAGTGCCAGGCGTGACCACTGGCATGCCATCAAATAAAGGAATCACCCAAGTTCTACCGACCTTATAAGCTCCTTTGACTCTGCCCTTGCTCAAAAGGAAACGGACGCGAGTGGCAGAGATACCTAGTAATTTAGCGGCTTGTGCGGTAGAAATCATCATGGCGGCAAAACCATTGCTTTAACGATATTGTTATATTAACACGATTTTTTAGAAAATGCAAGGGGTGGGTGAGAAGTATCGAAAGCATCATGAGTGTTATAAGGGTTATGAGGGTGGTCAGCCAGAAAAACTATTGCATTAACGTCAGGGGTTGTAAGGGCAATGAGGGTTATGAGGGTGGTCGGATAGAAAAACTATTGCATTAACACCAGGGGTGATATGAGTGGTTAGCGTGGGAAGTTAGAAAAACTATTGCATTATCACTATGGGTGCTGTGGGTGATGTGAGTGCATGTCATTAAAGCTGCTTGACCCAGTGGTGCGTTACTGCCCGATTCCCGATTCCCTACTCCCTACTCCCTACTCCCTGTTCCCGATTCCCTGTTCCCTCAACAAAAAAAATTCGGTCAAGTTCTGGTTAATTCCAATGCTTGACCGAATTATTTTTTGTAATAGTCAAGAGCCCTAGGATCCTTGACTATGTGTTCACCAAATCAACAACATACTAACTTAGGTCTTAGACTTAAGACGTCGTACTTTCTCCTGAGTTTTGACCTGTCGCCAGCGATGCAGCGCGGTCTTGGGGGTTTCCCCCATGAGCGACTGCATCAAGACAGGGATTGGCATCCCTGGCAACTTGCTATCTTAATCTACCAACAGATGTCGAATCAATATACTGATCACCTCACTAGGATTTCCGGTAGGTTGAGGAGTGCTCCACTCATGAACTTGGGCGTAGCCACGGCCATAAAGATTATAGATTGTGACCCGCACAGTTTTGGGAGAACCGATCAATATATGTTTGATTTGCTCCCGTCCTGGCTGGGGTTGGCCAAATAATTCAGGGAGATTAGGATTGTTGGGATTATACTCAAAATTTGGGAGAAAGTTTTCGATGTCCATAATGTTTTTTGCTGTTGTATTAGCGACATTTTTATGTTAATAAATAATTATTTATTTTGTCAAGTATTTTTTATTTTTTTTAATCCGAGGGTATTAATTAAAAAAATTAGATTATTTATTATTTTTTGAGCTTAAGTTTGTACTAAGTGCGTTTTTTTAAGGGTATATTTTTTAGCGATCGCGTTTTTTCCGGATGATAAATTAGGGGTGAGGTATTATAATTGAGGAGTGCGATCACATAATCGCTTAATCGCGTAGCAGCTTAGAGCATCGCTACTATGACAAATTTTTTGGTCGGGTATATTTCAAAGCGATCGCGTAGGGGATATTTCCTGATCCTCGTATTTTTATCGGAATTAAAAATTAAAGGAAGTGCTTTACCCCAGTAGCTCATAGCTACTATTGCTTCCTCTAACATTTATCAAAATCATGTAACAAAATATATAGCTTTTAGAGAATTATCAATTCCCTGAAGCCAGAACTACAATTAAAATAATTGAATAAAATAATTAGATATCGATGTTTAAACTATTATTGTCACTTTTGGCTAGTTTGGAAATCCCAAAAATCGTGTCATCTTTCTTAGGTGGTTTAGCGGAAGAAAGAGGTAAAATGATACATCAAAACCTGACTAAACCCAAGATAAAAGAAGCTATCAAAGCGGGAAAAGACGCAGTTAATGAATGGGAAAAACAACTCGATATTCAAGATCGCTTATTTTTTCAAGCTCCCCCGTATGGCTGGAATGGATCTAATAATTTTTTGTTATACTATTTTAGTAATTCGGATGTTTTGGAAGAATTAAATAAACCGTTTATAAATCAAGGTCAGCCTGAGCTGGATATTTTAATCACAGCATTTCAACACCAAGCTAAAACCAAGAAAATTAAACTAAATCAAAAGCGTATTAAGCCTTGGCTTGAAAATTTTATTAATGCTTATGTTCAGCAGACTCCTATTTATACTAAGTATTATGCAGCTAAAAAGGATTATTGTCAACAGTTAGCCAAGTATTTTGATGATGTTAAATTTGCTGGTATTGCTGTGGCTGGTCAAGAAGTAGAAAAATATGATAAATTAGCCCATATTTTTGTAATGCCAGATGTGGTGGAAGACGTGTCAAATCCTAGGGATTTGGCATTGGATCGGTTAGCAGAGGCAAGTGGTGAAAAACCAGAAAGGGCGCTGTTGGAAAAGACAACTCCTAGGAAATTTTTGGCTGATCAATTGTTGAGTCAAAATCAGTCAAGACGAGTAGTGATATTAGGTGCGCCAGGCTCTGGTAAAACCACGTTGATGAGTTATTTTGCCGTAATGTTAGCTCAGAGCAAAGCTGAGGTTTTGGGATTAGATGGTGATACGGACTGGCTACCGATTTTAATTAGGATACGAGACTTGGTGAGACATCCAGATAAAAGCCTGATCGACTATGCCTGGATGTTTGCTGAAAAAACCATGGCCGTCAACACCATACCAGTGGGATTTTTTGACCATTGGTTGTCTGATGGTAGGGCGTTGATATTGCTGGATGGTTTGGATGAAGTAACAGAAGACGCTAAACGGAATGATGTGGTCAGGCGCATCAATAATTTTTTAGGACAGTTTAACAGAAATCGGGCGATTATTACCTCTCGCCCCGCTGGTTATCGACGGGACTTTTTCCGCACTAAGGACTTTCCCCACTATCAAATTGAACCCTTTGATGACCATAAGATTTCGGCTTTTATTGAGAACTGGTATAATAGTCGGTTTAAAGACCAAGCAGAAGCCGAAAGGCGCAAGCAAAGTTTACGAAAGGCGCTGAATGATAATGACCGGATTACCTTGTTGGCACGGAATCCGTTATTGTTGACAATTATTGCGTTAATTCATCGGTATCAAGCAGTATTGCCCAAGGAGCGCCATAAGCTTTATGACAAGGCAGTGGAAACCTTGTTAACCTCTTGGGATGCTAATAAAGAGTTAAGTAGAGATAAATGGTTGACCTATTTGGGTTTGGATGATTTACGCCGGTTGATGGAATCTTTGGGTTATTGCATTCATACCCAGGGAAATGTTGAAGATAACGACAGTGGTACTTTAATTGACAAAGATGATTTGATTGATCAGTTGAAGCAGCAGATTAAAACCATGAAGGAGGTGAAGCTTCATCAGGCCGAGCAAGAGGCAAAACGATTTGTAGAATTGATTCGGGAGCGCACCGGTTTGTTGAATGAGCAAGGGCAAGATTGTTATGGGTTTGTCCATAAAACCTTTCAGGAATATTTGTGTGCTCAAGAGATTGACTATCAGGCGGATAATGATAGAGATTCTAAGATTGTTTTAGCTCCGATTCGGGAGCATTTGCATGACTACCACTGGCGCGAGGTGTTACTATTGCTAATAGCACAACAAAAACCCAAAAATGCGGCGATGGCAATTCGGGCAGTTTTGAATAATAATAGTGACTATGAGCAGTGGTTGCACCGGGATTTGTTGTTAGCTGGTAAGTGTTTGGCGGAAGATCCAAATAATTTGCGTGGTGCTGATCCTGAGTTAGTGCAAAAGATTTTAGAGCGGTTAGTTAAGTTGGAGGTGAGTAGTGATGATCGGGTTGGTAATAATATTCGCAAGCAGGTTTATCAAATAATTTGCAGTTTGTCTGAAACGGATTTTCAAGCACAGGTATTGGAATTGTTGAAACAGCGATTGACCGTAGGTCACGCTACGCGAACGGATTTAATTGGTGAGTGGCGATTGCTAAAGTATCGAGCTGAGTTAGGGGAAAAAGATCAGGTAATTGAAATATGCCTAGAACGACTAAAGGATAATGACTCTGATGTGCGTAGTAGTGCAGTCAATGCCTTGGGTGAATTGGGCAACAGCTCAGACACCGTAGTCAACGGCCTCCTAGCACTGCTTCAGGATAATGACTCTTTTGTGCGTTGGAGGGCAGCTGATGCCTTGGTTAAATTGGGCAAGGGCTCAGAAACCGTAGTCAACGGCCTCCTAGCACTGCTTCAGGATAATGACTCTTTTGTGCGTTGGAGGGCAGCTGATGCCTTGGTTAAATTGGGCAAGGGCTCAGAAACCGTAGTCAACGGCCTCCTAGCACTGCTTCAGGATAATGACTCTAATGTGCGTAGGGAGGCAGCTGATGCCTTGGTTAAATTGGGCAACAGCTCAGACACCGTAGTCAACCGCCTACTAGCACTGCTTGAGGATAATCACTCTTTTGTGCGTAGTAGGGCAGCTGATGCCTTGGTTGAATTGGGCAAGGGCTCAGAAACCGTAGTCAACGGCTTCCTAGCACTGCTTAAGGATGATCGCTCTGATGTGCGTAGTAGTGCAGCTGATGTCTTGGGTAAATTGGGCAACAGCTCAGACACCGTAGTCAACGGCCTCCTAGCACTGCTTAAGGATGATCGCTCTAATGTGCGTAGTAGGGCAGCTGATGCCTTGGGTAAATTGGGCAACAGCTCAGACACCGTAGTCAACCACCTCCTAGCACTGCTTAAGGATGATCGCTCTAATGTGCGTAGTAGGGCAGCTGATGCCTTGGGTAAATTGGGCAACAGCTCAGACACCGTAGTCAACGGCCTCCTAGCACTGCTTAAGGATGATCGCTCTAATGTGCGTAGTAGGGCAGCTGATGCCTTGGGTAAATTGGGCAACAGCTCAGACACCGTAGTCAACGGCCTCCTAGCACTGCTTAAGGATGATCGCTCTAATGTGCGTAGTAGGGCAGCTGATGCCTTGGGTAAATTGGGCAACAGCTCAGACACCGTAGTCAACGGCCTCCTAGCACTGCTTAAGCATAATCACTCTAATGTGCGTAGTAGTGCAGCTGATGCCTTGGTTGAATTGGGCAAGGGCTCAGAAACCGTAGTCAACGGCCTACTAGCACTGCTTAAGGATCATCGCTCTGATGTGCGTAGTAGTGCAGCTGATGTCTTGGGTAAATTGGGCAACAGCTCAGACACCGTAGTCAAGCCTCTACTAGAACTACTAAAGGATAATAACTCTAATGTGCGTAGGGAGGCAGCTAATGTCTTGGGTAAATTGGGCAACAGCTCAGACACCGTAGTCAAGCCTCTACTAGAACTACTAAAGCATAATCACTCTAATGTGCGTAGGGAGGCAGCTAATGTCTTGGGTAAATTGGGCAACAGCTCAGACACCGTAGTCAACGCTCTACTAGAACTACTAAAGGATAATAACTCTAATGTGCGTAGGGAGGCAGCTAATGTCTTGGGTAAATTGGGCAACAGCTCAGACACCGTAGTGAAGCCTCTACTAGAACTACTAAAGGATAATAACTCTAATGTGCGTAGGGAGGCAGCTAATGTCTTGGGTAAATTGGGCAACAGCTCAGACACCGTAGTGAAGCCTCTACTAGAACTACTAAAGGATAATAACTCTAATGTGCGTAGGGAGGCAGCTGATGCCTTGGATAAATTGGGCAACAGCTCAGACACCGTAGTCAACGCTCTACTAGCAATGCTTGGGAATTCCGAGTCTAATGTGCATCACAGGGCAGTCATAGCCTTGGTTAAATTGGGCAAAACATCCAATCATATTCTTCCTACTGTGATTGAATGGATTCAACAACACCATCATTCCGACTATGTGGGCAGAGGTATTGATGTGCTGTGGGATTTGGTCGTAGGCGAAGAATAGGGAATAGGGAGTAGGGAGTAGGGAGTAGTAGGAAAGAGATCTAAAGCATTTTTGATTTTCTTATAAATTAAGATATGGTTATGCTACATTAAAAAAATTTGCAGTTTTACAGTATCGTTGTTGTTGGATGCGATCGCATTGCTAATCATCCTACTCATGGAATTAGTTTTGAAGGACGCGATCGCATTTCCCAATTCCCGATTCCCGATTCCCAATTCCCGATTCCCGATTCCCGATTCCCTACTCCCTACTCCCTACTCCCTACTCCCTACTCCCTAACATCCAACCATTGCGATAACACGACATAAAACCCCCAACGGCTCTAAGCCATCGAGGATTAATTAATATTAGCGATTGACCTTTGGTCACGCTACGCGATCGCATTCAGCCTAGGTACGTTTTTTCCTACGCTTCCTTGCCAGCTTCCTCTCCTTAATTTTGGCAGCCACAACACTTGGTTCAATAGGCAATCCTGCTCTAGGAATTACCTGATATTGTCGCTCGTCTTCTAGATTTTTAAGCTTAGTGTAATCAACCCAGTGGATACAATCTACTGGACAAGTGTCTATCGCTTCTTGTATCACCTCTTCTGGGTCGCCATCTTGCCGAAAAACCCGGGATCTACCGTGGTCGGCTTCCATGTAAAACGTATTTCGAGCGACGTGGGCGCAGTGTTTACAGCCAATGCAGGTAATTTCATCAACGTAAACACCTTTTTGTCGCAGAATACCCCCTAGCTCTGGCTCAAAACCAGACCGCTCTGGAGCATCTCGAAAGACACCCCCTAACTCTGGTTCTAAACCCGAACGCTCTGGCGTCGGTGAGAACTCAGACATTACGCGCTCCAGCGTTGTACCACGAGACGAATTGAACCATCTTTATTATCTTGTTGCTCAGCAACCTCAAAGCCTTGCTTAGCAGTTTCCTTAATTACTGTGTTGTAAGCGTAACGCTGGGTTACCCGTTGTAGGAAACCATCTACAGACCAAGGCTGTTGCCAATACTGAAAATCAGCAACTAGTTCGTAAGCGTTACCATTCCAACTAAAACCGATGTCGTAGTCATTCTCTTGCTCAATCACTACTTCAGCAGTGCGAGTTTGGCCTTGATAACCGCGCACAGGGCTAGGACCAGATTGCCAATCAATCCCTAAGTCATTTAAAGCAGTTTCTAGGGATGAACGGTTACGGATTTGGGTTTTGATAGTGCTGAAATGAGACATGTTTGGTAATTAAACTAATTTACTAACTGGAACACAAATTTACCAATGGCTAACCGTAGCTTGAGTTGTCGCTGTTGCCGACAGTTCAAGCTTTTGGTCGAAGTAATCTGATGTTTTCTCAACAGATACGACTCGTCCTAGCTGAGCTTCAATAGCAGCTGTTACCTCTGCGCAAGATGCTCCGATGATCCCAGTGACTTTTTCCTGGACTCGACCATCTGGATAAATTACAAACTCTAATGTTTCCATAGTCGCCTTAGTGCTCCGTTTATGCCTATTTAGAGGTTGTGGCACCGGTTGTTGCACCAGTCCAGGAGTATCTAATCCCGGATTGATATCACTGATCACTGACCAGTGCTATAGCTGGTCATTAATCAAATGATAATAATTTAGATCATGGCGCAAACAACATTAACATAAGTTTATAGTAAATCGAGTGTCTACTTTAATATTTTGTAAGTTTCTCGTAACTTTAGGGAATAGTCAAGGGGTGGTGTAACCCAAAAATGGTTTATTAACAAGTAAGCTATCAGCTATCAGCTATCAGCTATCAGCTATCAGCTCTCAGCTTTCAGCTTTCAGTTTTCAGCTAAAGGCTGACGGCTGACGGCTGACGGCTGACTACTGACGGCTGACGGCTGACGGCTGACGGCTGAGATTAACAAAATATAGAGAATTGAGGGTACTGGGCAAAGTATGAAGTATGAAGTATGAATTATTAAAGTTGGGCGAAACAGTCTATAAGTTATGAGTGAAAAGCAAGTCAGAGGTATAAATAACCCCAAAACCTCTAATCCCAATGGATTAGAGCGAATCAGAGTAGGGGTTTTAGGCTTTGGGGGATTAGGTCAAGCCGCTACCAGAGTTTTAGCTCCTAAGGGAGAAATGCTTTGGGTAGCAGCAGCTGACCGCAAAGGTTATGTTTATGACCCAGCTGGGTTAAATCCTGACCGTTGTATCCAGACCTACCAATCCCAAGGTTCATTGGGTTATGTAGAACCAGGTGGCACTTTAAGTAGCAACAGTATCGAAGACTTAATCCAAAACGCGACAGTAGATGGATATTTCCTAGCACTGCCAAATTTACCCAATACCTTTATGGCATCGGTGGTTCAGCAATTTATTCAATCCGGTTGGCAGGGAGTGTTAGTAGATGCTCTCAAGCGCACTAGTGCTGTAGAGCAACTGTTGCAACTCCAAGATGAATTGCAAGCCGCTG
Source organism: Moorena sp. SIO3I6 (assembly GCF_010672095.1). Lineage (NCBI taxonomy): Bacteria > Bacillati > Cyanobacteriota > Cyanophyceae > Coleofasciculales > Coleofasciculaceae > Moorena > Moorena sp. SIO3I6. The sequence continues at coordinate 22,340 of NZ_JAAHHU010000051.1, forward strand.
GAATTACCTATATGACTGGCTGCGGTGCTACACCAGGACTATTGACCGCTGCTGCTGCGATCGCATCTCAAAGCTATGCCGAGATTCACAGTGTCAACATTACCTTTGGGGTAGGGATTGCTAACTGGGAAGCCTATCGAGCCACCATTCGAGAAGATATTGCTCACCTTCCCGGTTATGATGTAGAACGAGCCAAAGCCATGAGTGATGCTGAAGTCGAAGCGTTATTAGATCAAACCCAAGGCATCATCAGCCTAGAGAATATGGAACATGCTGATGATGTGATGCTGGAACTAGCAGGGATTTGCTCACGCGATCGCGTTTCTGTTGGTGGTGTCGTGGATACCCGCAATCCTAAAAAACCCCTCAGTACCAATGTCCAAATCACAGGTCGCACCTTTGAGGGTAAGATTTCCACTCACACCTTTACCCTTGGTGATGAAACCAGCATGGCGGCTAATGTCTGTGGTCCCGCCTTTGGCTATCTAAAAGCTGGAGTTTCCCTACATCACAAAGGGATTTATGGTCTATTGACTGCTGCTGAAGTCATGCCGCAGTTTGTGAAATAGTCGGGAGTAGGGAGTAGGGAGTAGGGAGTAGGGAGTAGGGAATCGGGAATCGGGAATCGGGAATCGGGAATCGTGCGTAGGGTGCGTTAGGGGCGGAAAGCCCATGATTTTCCGCCTCAACGCCCGGGTTGGGATAGTCCGCCCCGTAACGCACCACCTTTGGGCGAGCCCTCTTCTGTTTATAGCTGAGAAAAACGCTATACTAAAATAATTTCCTGATAATTACCCTTAATCAAAATCTCCCCACACTCCCTATCTCCCACACTCCCTATCTCCCCATCTCCCTATCTCCCCATCTCCCTATCTCCCCATTTCCCCATTTCCCCATCTCCCCATCTCCCCATCTCCTCACCCTTTTCAACTAAGCTGGATTTTTCATCCTGTTCCAGACTAATGGTATCGGTCGTTTGTACCACAAATGGTAAACTAGCCCCTAGTAAGCCTCGCTGAATCCGTTGGGGTGTCTCTGGGAAAACCACAAAGAGGGGATAGATACGGTTTACGCCATCACTGAGAATGTGTTGATAGCCAGGAGGCATTAGCCATTCATAGTCTTTGTCCAGTAAAACTTGGGTCTGACGCCAGCGACTGAGCAAGTCAGAAAAGTCTTCATGGGGACGATGGATGAATAGGAGAATCTCTATCTCCATCTTGACTTTCCATTCCGGATCACACATTACCATAGCTAGATCACAGGGCAAACCTACCGCTTCGGTAACAGTGCCATGGCTAACACTTTTATGCCCTAAGGAGGATGGCGAGTGACGAATTCTCACTACTGGCAAGGGAATGGTGATCACACTCTCGTAAGGTCGGCGCATACTAGGAATCATTTCCAGGTAAGGTCGATAGGATTTCAGGAGTGCGATCGCACCATCATGGTTACTATACTCTGCTAGCCAAGCTTCGTAATCAGATTTCTGAACAGGCATCGAATTAGCCCATAGTGTCAAACACTTTAAACATTGGTAAATACATAGATACCAAGATCACACCAACCATGCCTCCCAAAACTACAATCATAATTGGTTCCAAGATACTAGTTAGTGCTTTAACCGCTTGCTCGACTTCATCTTCATAGAAGTCAGCAACTTTCATCACCATAGAATCCAACTCCCCCGTCTCTTCCCCAATACTAATCATTTGAATTGCTAAAGGAGGAAAAACGTTTTCTCGTTGTAAGGCCAGGCTAATCATCCCACCCTGTTGAATCTCATACTTAGCTGAGTCAATAGCATTAGCAATTACCTGGTTACCCGCTGTATCTCTTACAATATCTAAAGAATTCAGGATCGGTACTCCCGAACGAGTTAAGGAGCCAAACACTCGGCAAAAGCGAGCTACAGAGCCTTTTTCATTCAACTCACCAAACAGGGGAATTTTCAACTGCAAAGCATCAATTTGCAACTTCCCCATTGGGGTTTTATAGTAATACTTAAAAGCTGTAACTAATACAATTACAACAGCAATGGGAATCAATACTTTCCAACTTCTAAGGATGCCGCTCAACCATAGCATAAACTTAGTTAAAGCTGGCAATTCCGTTCCTAAATCTTGAAATATACCAGCAAAGATTGGGATCAGAAACATCGTCATTGCCAGAAAAACCAGTAGGGCTAAGAAACCTACCACACTAGGGTAAGCCATAGCTGATTTGATTTGGTTTTGCAGCCGATTCATATCTTCTAGCAGCTTAGCTAATCGGTTGAGCACTTCATCAAGCACACCCCCAACCTCCCCAGCCTGAACCATACTCACGTAAAGAGTATCAAAACAATCTGGATGCTTACGCATAGCATCCGATAGATTAGTTCCTTGTTGGACCTCGCCACTGATGTTCATCAAAGCCTTTTTCAGCTTAGGATTAGAACACTGTTCCCCTAATACCCCAAGACAGCGGACGATAGCCACACCAGCATTAACCATAGCGGCAAACTGACGAGAAAAGACCGCTTTGTCTTTGATCGTGACATTGGTAAATTTTTCGGAAAGGTCAGACAGGCTAAAGCTAACATCTAAGCTTTTCTTGACGCTGCCAACAGCAGAATACCGATTTTCTAGGATGCTGCGGGCTTGTTCAGGAGTAGCAGCTTCAATTTTTTGTTTTTTGGATTTGCCTGATTTGTCCCGAACTTGAGCAATAAAAGTAGGCATGGCTTTTTTCTAGATTAAGTCTAATCGCAAGTTTTATGATAAGAGTAGTTGCTTCCTCTAGACTAGCGAGTCGCCTTCGCTCTAACGCCCTTAGCATTCATCCCTCCAGAACCAGCAAGGATACGTTGCAATTCATCGGGTTTAGAACTTTTACTAAGTGCTACTTCCAAAGAGATCAAGCCAGATTTAACCTGATTCGCTAAAGCTTGTTCCAGGGTCTGCATTCCCAATTTCATACCGGTTTGGATAGCAGAATAAACTTGAGAAGTTTTTCCTTCCCGGATCAGGTTAGAAATAGCTGGTGTCACTACCATGATTTCCTGAGCCATAGTCCTACCAAACTCACCAGGTTTAGGATTTTTCTTCGGTACTAGACATTGACTAAATACTGCAATCAAAGAGTTAGACAGCTGAGCTCGGATTTGAGCTTGCTGTCCAGATGGGAACACATCAATGATCCTGTCTACAGTTTGAGCAGCTGAGTTAGTGTGTAGCGTTGCAAATACCAAGTGACCGGTTTCAGCTGCGGAAATAGCAAGAGCAATTGTTTCCATATCCCGCATTTCACCCACCAAAATCACATCCGGGTCTTCCCGCAGTGCCCCCTTCAAGGCATTGGCAAAGCTCTTGGTATCTTCACCTTTTTGACGTTGGTGAATCAAGCTCTTGATGTTAGGAAACACATATTCTATCGGGTCTTCCACTGTCAGAATATGTTCTGCCCGAGTGCGGTTAATTAAGTCAATCATGGCTGCTAGGGTAGTGGTTTTCCCAGAACCCGTGGGTCCGGTGACCAATACCATTCCCCTTGGTCGTTCACTCATCGACCGCACCACATCCGGTAAACCCAATTTTTCAAAGTTAGGAATCTTGGAAGACAACGCCCTCAAGCAAGCCGCATAGCAACCCCGTTCTTTGTAAACATTGACACGGAAACGAGCCAACCCCTTGACACCATAGGAACAATCAAGTTCCCAGTTTTGCTCCAATTCCTTACGCTGTGAATTGTTAAGCATACTGAAAATCAATCGCTGACAGGCTTGAGGGTTCAGGGCTTGGTCATCAATGGGTTGGAGTTTACCACTGACGCGGAAGTAGACTGGCGCACCCGCTTGGATGTGCATATCTGACCCCCCCATCTCAATCATCTGCTCCATCAAGTCTTCAATCATCAGTTCCATAATGTTGTCTCCCTTAAAAACCTCAGTAGTCGTTAGTGATTAGTCATTAGTCAAAATAAAATAGCCAATTGTTCAAACAATATACTAATAACTAAATTAATTTTGAAAACGCGGTGTCATACAGTAAGGACAGTCTAGCCACTCCGGCTGTAATTGAGCTGAGCAAGTGCCACAGGTTAGAGAACTCTTGCGCTTAGCTTTGAGTTCTGCCTCTAAGCCGGAATCAGTAAAGGTTACTCGTTCCACTTCTTCAAAGGTGGTGTAACCTTCCTTTACCAAATTCAAGCTATAGGCTAATATGGTGATCATCCCTTCCTCTACAGCAGCTTCCTTAATCTCCTCCGTGGGGGCACCTTCGTTGATTAAGGCTTGCAGGTTTTCAGAGATGCGCATAACTTCATAAACACCAACCCGTCCTTTGTAACCAATACCATTACAGGTTTTACAGAGTGTACCTTGTGCCCTAGCTTCAGCAATTTGCTCCGGTGTGAGGGTATTGGCGCGATAGATGGTAATCCCCCCTTCTCTAGAGGATGATAAACCATAGCGCGCTAGTTCCGCAGAACTTGGTTGGTAAGAAATGCGGCAATTGGAACAAACACGCCGCATCAATCGTTGAGCTAACACTCCCAGCAAGGCACCAGAAACCATGAAGGGTTCAACACCCATTTCATCTAAACGAGCGATCGCACCAGCCGCATCATTAGTGTGTAGAGTAGTCAATACTAAGTGACCAGTCAAAGCTGCTTCAATCGCGGTTTTAGCTGTTTCTTTGTCTCGGGTCTCACCCACCAGAATCACGTCCGGGTCTTGGCGCAGAAAGGCTCGTAGAATTGAGGCAAAATTCATGCCTTTTTCCCGGATAACTTGCACTTGGGTAATCCCAGGTAAGGAATACTCAATCGGGTCTTCTGCAGTACTGATATTCACGCCAGGGTCATTACGTTCTGCCAGTATTGAATACAAGGTTGTTGATTTCCCCGATCCCGTCGGACCCGTCACCAAGATTAATCCAAAGGGACGCTTAGCCATTTCCCTGACCAATTCTAAGGTGTCTGGGTCTGTGATCAACTTATCCAACCCCAACTGGGTGGATTCGTTATCTAGGATCCGCAGAACCACCTTTTCCCCATAACGACTGGGCAAGGTATTGACCCGAAAGTCAACTTTCCGCCCCTGGAACATACGCCGAATTTTACCGTCTTGGGGTAAGCGTCTTTCCGCAATGTCGAGATCTGCCATGATTTTGAAACGAGCCGCCACCGCTGTATGTATTCGCTGTGGTAAGGCATCAAAGGCTTGACGCAGTACACCATCTTTGCGATAGCGCACCCGCAACTGATCCTCTTGGGGTTCAATGTGAATGTCAGAAACCCCTTCTTGTAAAGCCTTAGCCAGGATTTTGTTAACCAGGTTGATGATTGGAGCTCCCCCGGCCTCATTCAAAGAAGAATCTAGGTCTGCTTCCGCTTCCTCTGGGGCATCCTGTAAACTCTCAAATGAGCCTAAATTCTCTAAATCCTCCTTTACATCTACGGATTTTTGTTGATCTAATTGCTTTTGCCGTGCCAACTGATCGTCAAGATACTGACTAATGATTTGCTGATAGTCTTCTTTAGTGATTACCATCCGTTGCAACTTGATTCCCTGAGGTCGTAGAATCCGATTCAAATCATCCTGGGCTTCTAGATCATCAGGAGAAACCATTGCCACCAAAACCGATGGCGGCTCAGTTTCATGCTTAGATATCGGGAGCAGGTGATAGCGACGGCAAATATCAATAGGAATCAGGGTTTCGATCAAGCCACCGACTTGCTGAGTAGAAATATCACTAATTTCGGGATCTAGAGACTCAACACCAAACAGAACTTTCAGTTCAAACAACTGCTGTTTCTTGTATTGGCGGATCAAGTCCGGTGGTAACTGACGTCCGGTCATTGCTTCGATGACTTCCGTCAGGGGTCTTCCGGACTTGCGAGTTTCCAGCCAAGCTTCCTGCATCTGGTCAGCATTAACGTAACCAGCCTGAATCAGTTTATTGCCAAAGGGAGAAAAATCGTTACGGACTACTAGGGCGCGTCGTTGAGATGAGGAGTAAGTCATGACGGAATAGGAAGTCTCCTTACTTTACACAGTATTCCCAAAAGCCTTATGTTAAATAACATAGGAGTGGCAGCCACTCCCTTATTTTTACGTTTTAGTTAGATTGACGGACTCGGATAATTTGTCGTAGCTAAATATCACATTATACATCATAAAAACTCAGCCAACTCATTCGCTGTATAATTATTATCAACCCCTAATCCATCAAGGTGGTTCACAATCTCAGATGCTAGATTTTGATTAATGACTGATTTAGCCACAACATTCAACTATGCAACAAGACCAGCAAAAGTATGCAACAAGACCAGGCAACGGAAGTAGCGCCATCAAGGACAGTCCGTGGAAAAACCACAGTCGGTGGGCAAGTAAGGGTACAGGCCATAAGGATCTGATCGGCGACCCTGTCCTTGACCAGCATTTTTGCTGACGGAGGGCTTGGAAGACCAGACAGTTGAGGTAAGTAGTCTGAGGTCGCAACAACTCTCAATGAGCTTATAAACCCATGGTATAGTCGTTAGACTTAACTAGGTTAGTTTACAAAATTTGCTGGAAAATTGGTTGGCTAGTAAGAAATTATAGATAAACTAGCAGTCTATTGAATTGGGATGAGTGGAGCATGATTGACGAAGCAAAACAGTCAGATAACACTTCGCAGCAGACAAATGAAGAGTCCACCACGGTACTCGAAGATAATCTTCAGGCGGAAGCGGTAGCCGTAGCCTCTGACTCAGAGGTCAACCCAACAGCCGCACAACCAACTGAATCCCCTGCTGCTGAAGCATCTGAGTCAGGGCCCAACGACCAAGAAGCCCAGACCGAGGTAGCTCAAGCAGCAACAACCGATGAATCCCCTACCGAGGACGATTCCAAAATTCTAGAAACCATCAAGCAGGAAAATGAGGCTCTGAAAGCTCAACTAGAAGAGCGAACTCAGCAATGTGACTCCTTTAAATCTCAATACATCCGGATTGCGGCAGATTTTGAGAACTTCCGCAAACGGTCAGCTAAAGAAAAAGAAGACTTGGAACATCAAGTTAAAGGAAACACCATCACGGAGTTATTGTCAGTAGTAGATAATTTTGAACGGGCGCGTACCCAAATTAAGCCTCAAAATGATGGGGAAATGTCGATTCACAAAAGCTATCAAGGTGTTTATAAACAGCTGGTAGACAGTCTCAAGCGCCTTGGGGTTGCTGCGATGCGACCAGAAGGGAAAGAGTTTGACCCCAATCTCCACGAAGCGGTTATGCGAGAACCAACGGATGAATATCCAGAAGGAGTGGTGATAGAACAGCTAATGCGGGGTTATTTCCTTGGGGAGCGGGTGCTACGTCACGCTATGGTGAAAGTAGCTGCTGCGGTAGAACCACAGGAAACCTCGGAAGCTCAGAAGTCTGCTGAGCCAGAAAATTAGCTGCCATTGATTGGTTAAGCTTCCTTTGGTGTCAGTCTGAGATCATCCTACCAAAAGGGACTTAGCACCAAGGGAAGTTCTATTATTTTGACCAACTCAACAAAAAATCAAAGTAAAATAACTTAACATAACCTTTAACCCGCAACCCTATGGGAAAAGTTATTGGCATCGACCTAGGCACAACCAATAGTTGTGTTGCTGTCTTAGAAGGAGGTAAACCCATAGTCATTTCGAGCTCGGAAGGTGGGCGAACCACACCGAGTATTGTCGGATTTGGCAAATCAGGGGAGCACCTAGTGGGTCAACTGGCCAAGCGTCAAGCAGTGACCAATGCGGAAAACAGTGTCTACAGTATCAAGCGCTTTATCGGACGTCGTTGGGATGAAACCGCTACAGAGCGTTCCCGTGTCCCCTATACCTGTGTTAAGGGTCGTGATGAGACCGTAGATGTCAAGATTCGGCGTCGAGATTACACCCCTCAGGAAATCTCGGCCATGATCTTACAAAAGCTCAAGGCTGATGCTGAAACCTTTCTTGGGGAACCAGTAACTCAAGCCGTGATCACAGTTCCTGCCTACTTTACCGATGCTCAACGACAAGCCACCAAGGATGGGGGTACCATTGCTGGCTTGGAAGTGTTGCGCATTATAAACGAACCGACTGCTGCTGCTCTTGCCTATGGCTTAGATAAGCTGGATCAAGACCAGCTGATCTTGGTGTTTGACTTGGGGGGTGGTACCTTTGATGTCTCAGTTCTGCAACTGGGGAATGGGGTCTTTGAAGTAAAGGCAACCTCTGGTAACAATCATTTGGGGGGAGATGACTTCGATAATGTGATTGTCCGCTGGATGGTGGAAAACTTTAAAGCCAAAGAGGGCATCAATCTCACCCAAGACAAAATGGCTCTTCAGCGTTTGCGAGAGGCAGCGGAAAAGGCAAAAATTGAACTGTCTAGCATGGTAGCCACCCCCATCAACTTGCCGTTCATTACTGCTGATGAAACAGGACCAAAACACTTAGAGATGGAGTTGTCCCGGGCTAAGTTTGAAGAACTATCCAGGGACATGATTAACGCAACTATAGAACCGGTAAAGCAGGCGCTCAAAGATAGTGACCTCAAGCCAGAGGAGATTGACCGGATTTTGCTGGTAGGGGGTTCGACCCGTATCCCGGCGGTGCAGGATGCTATTAAAAGGTTTTTTAATGGTAAGGCTACCGATCGTTCGGTTAACCCCGATGAAGCTGTGGCATTGGGAGCAGCAATTCAGGCTGGTGTTTTGGGCGGGGAAGTCGAAGATGTCCTGCTACTGGATGTTACTCCCCTGTCCCTGGGTATAGAAACCTTAGGGGAAGTGTTCACCAAAATTATCGAGCGCAATACTACTATCCCTACCAGTAAGTCCCAGGTATTCTCCACCGCTACCGATGGACAAACCTCCGTAGAAATCCATGTATTGCAGGGGGAGCGGGCAATGGCTAGAGATAACAAAAGCCTGGGAAAATTCCTGCTGACTGGTATTCCCCCAGCTCCCCGTGGTGTACCTCAAATTGAAGTCACCTTTGAAATCGATGTCAACGGCATTCTTAAAGTCGCTGCCACTGATCGAGGAACTGGGAAAGAGCAAAGTATTGTGATTACCAATACGGGGGGATTAAGTCCAGCGGAGGTGGAACGGATGCGCCGTGAGGCAGAAGACTATGCTGACCAAGACCGCAGTCGCATGGAATTGATCCAACTCAAAAACCAAGCCGATGGCTTACTATATAACTATGAATCTACCATCAAAGACCATGGGGAATTGATTAGCACTAACCTTCAGGCTCAAGGACTCAAGGAGCAAGCAGATCAACAAAAGCAGCACCTAGATACCATAATGACAAACCCCTCAATTGAGGTCGAGGAGGTGAAAGAAGCTATTGAAACTTTGCAGAAAACTGTCTTGGAAATTGGGGGTATAATTTACGCCAGTGCTAGCCTTGGGTCAGACCCGGAATTTATTACCTCTGACGAAACAGCTCAAGAGTCAAATTCCAACGACTCCACCCAAATAGCACCGGATGCTCTAGGAGAATTTGTGGTTGATTTTGAGGATGAGACCTTAGAGGTGGATGTTGACTACGAAGCAGTTGATTACGGCAACAGCTCCCTAAAAGATAGATAATTTCACTCGCTGCTTTGACTAGCTCAAGCCGACCTTGACATTATGGTCATATAAGCAGGTGGCAATCAGCTGATTTTTTTGATAGACAATGATATAGGATGCAGGTAATGCTGAAATGCGCTCATGGTGCTTTTGTCGCAATAACCTGAGGAATAACAATAGCCCCTACTATGTAAATGGAATACCGATCAGCGCTCTATGGCTGACTATTATGATCTGCTTGGTGTCTCTCGTGATGCCGACAAAGATGAAATTAAACGTGCTTACCGTCGCTTGGCACGGAAGTACCACCCAGATGTTAACAAAGAACCAGGAGCTGAAGAGCGCTTTAAGGAAATTAACCGGGCTTACGAAGTCCTATCAGAACCAGAAACTCGAGCAAGATATGACCGTTTTGGGGAAGCTGGTGTTTCCTCAGCTGCGGGAGCAGGCTACTCAGATTTTGGGGATATGGGCTTTGCTGATATTTTTGAAAGCTTCTTCAGCGGCTTTGCTGGTGGTATGGGTCAGCAAACTGGTCGTCGGCGTAGTGGTCCGGTGCGTGGTGACGACCTCCGACTAGACTTGAAGCTGGCTTTCAAGGAAGCTATATTCGGTGGTGAAAAGGAAATCCGAATTCCTCACCTAGAAACCTGTAAAGTCTGTAACGGCACAGGGGCAAAGCCAGGAACTCGACCCCGCACTTGCCCAACCTGTAACGGTACAGGTCAAGTACGGCGTGCTACTCGTACCCCCTTTGGTAGTTTCACCCAAGTCTCAGTCTGTCCTACGTGTAACGGTGAAGGGCAAATCATTGAGGATAAGTGTGAAGCCTGTGGTGGTGCTGGTCGTAAACAAGAAACCAAAAAGCTGAAAATCACCATTCCAGCAGGAGTGGATAATGGTACCAGGCTACGGGTTTCTAAAGAAGGAGATGCTGGATTACGTGCTGGTCCACCAGGAGACCTATACGTTTATCTATTTGTAAACGAAGACAGCAAGTTTCAGCGGGATGGTATTAACATTCTGTCTGAAATGAAAATTAGCTATTTACAAGCCATATTAGGCTGTCTTATCGAAGCAGAGACAGTGGACGGTCCACAGGAATTAACTATTCCACCCGGTACCCAGCCCCATACGGTATTAACTTTAGACAATCACGGTGTCCCCAAATTGGGCAACCCAGTCAGTCGGGGCGATCACCTAATCACCATTTTGGTAGATATCCCCACTCGAATTACCGCTGACGAAAGGGAATTGCTAGAGAAGCTAGCGAATATTAAGGGAGAGCGCACTGGCAAAGGTGGTATAGAAGGATTCTTGGGAGGGTTGTTTGGCTCATGAGTGAACTAGCATCTTCCGCGATGAGTTCATTACCTGATGATCAGCTGGATCTGCGCGGCACCCCTTGCCCGATTAACTTTGTTCGCACTAAACTCTATCTGGAGAAAATGGCTCCAGGTGCCCTATTAGAAGTGTGGCTCGACCCGGGAGAACCAATAGAACAGGTTCCTGATAGTCTGACTATGGAGGGTTACCCCATAGAGGGCGTTGAAGAACGCGATCGCTATTTTGCTCTGAAGGTGCGTCGTCCACACCAGCATCTTCATGATTGAATTAGAATACACTAATTCATCAAACTTGTCAACCCCTTGGCTGGGTACCGTGCTGGCGGTTCAGGCAAATTTCTATCAGGTGCGTTTAGATCAGTTGAAGGTTGACAAGTTGGAGGTTGTAGGTTGTGAAGATAACCTTCAAGCAAATAACCTACAACCTTCAAACCTCTTATGTACCCGTAGAGCCCGGTTAAAAAAAATTGGCCAGCAGGTGATGGTGGGAGACAGGGTTGTAGTAGATGAACCTGACTGGGCTGGTGGACGAGGGGTGATTGCCGAAGTGCTACCCCGCACAACCCAGCTCGACCGCCCACCAATCGCCAATGCTCAGCAAATTCTGGTGGTTTTTGCTCTGGAAGAACCGACCCTGGATGCTTATCAGCTGAGTCGGTTTTTGGTGAAGGCAGAATCTACTGGTTTCAAGGTATGTTTGTGTCTGAATAAACGTGATTTAGTAACACAACAGCAACAGCAGCATTGGCAACAGCGTCTGGAAGCATGGGGTTATCAGCCAGTCTTGATCAGTGTTCATAATGGTACTTGTTTAGCACAACTGACTGACCTGTTGAGTCAGACAATTAGCGTTATGGCTGGTCTTTCCGGTGTCGGTAAATCCAGTCTAATTAATTATCTGATTCCAGCAACAAGGGTGCGGGTGGCAGAAGTGACTGGTAAACTGGGTCGAGGACGCCACACCACTAGGCACGTGGAATTATTTGAGTTGCCTAGAGGTGGTTTTTTGGCAGATACCCCCGGATTCAATCAGCCTGACTTGACTTGTACTCCGGAGGATTTAATCCATTACTTTCCAGAAGCAAGAGAGCGTTTAGCCCAACACCGCTGTCAATTCAGTAATTGCCTACATCGGAATGAGCCAAACTGTGCTGTGCGAGGAGACTGGGAACGGTACCAGCATTATCTGGATTTTTTAGCAGAAGTGATTGCACGACAAGAGGCTTTGAACCAAAAAGCTGATATAGAATCCACTATGAAGTTAAAAATTAAAGCTTCTGGTCGGCGTCAATACGAACCCAAGCTAGAAACAAAAAAATACCGCCGTCGCTCCCGCCGTACTCAGCACCAGACCCTAGATGAACTGTTAGACGATATTAATGAAGGATGAAGTATGAATACTTCATCCTTCAACCGTTTAACTTCTCCGTTTAACTTCTAAGGCTAACCCCAAATTTTTCCTCTAGGGCTTCTCGCACTTTCTGATGCACTGGCTCGACTTCTGCATCAGTAAGAGTGCGATCGCTAGCACGGTAGATTAGCCGAAATGCCAAACTTCTCTGTGCCTCAGGAACAGACTCTCCTTTATATTCATCAAACAATTGCACTGACTCCAACAAATTCCCCGCAGCTTTCCGGGTTGAACGTTCGATTTCTGCCACAGAGACTTGTAGTGGGGCAAAGAACGCAATATCCCGGTCAATGGCTGGGTAGGTGGAATAGACTTGGAACCGGGGAGTAAGAATTTCATCGCGATCAAGAGCTTCTAGAATTAGATCCAAGTCCAAATCAAATACATAAACCTGATCGGGAAAACCTCTTTCTGAGCGTAGCTGGGGGTGCAACTGCCCAAATTTTCCTAATTTCTCACCTTGCAACCACAAGGATGCAGTGCGTCCTGGGTGAAGACGGGGATCGCTGTGGTCTGGTTGGTATTCTACTGTCAGACCGCAACGGGAAAACACTCTCTCTAGTACTCCCTTAGCCTCATACCAGGTCATGGGTTCGGAACGCCCTCCCGTGACCCAGTTACCTTGGGTGATATTTCCCCCTAAAATCCCGGCAATAGCATCAGCTTCTGCGAAACCCTCTTCTGCTCGCCAGAAGATCCGACCAATTTCAAAACCGTTGAGTACACCATTGCCTTGCTCGATATTGTACTGACAGGCATCAATAAGCCCTGATAGTAAATCCGTGCGTAGGGATGAGTATTCTGTAAACAGGGGATTATCGAGACGAATTTGGGTCTGTTCCTCTGGCTTTACCAAGGAATACTGGACTAATTCAGTCAACCCAACTGCACGGAATTGCGATCGCAGTTTTCGCTTTAAAAATTCCTCAGCAGAGAGATAACCTGGTTCAGTTTTGTCTGGTAAGCTATCACAGAAGTTGTCATAGCCGTAGAGACGGGCAATTTCCTCAATTAAATCAATTTCCCGCTCTAAATCCCGGTAGCGGTAGGGGGGTACAGTCACTTTCCATTGGGCAGAATCCTGGGATGCTATCGGTTGTAGTTGACATCCGAGGGCAGTCAGGATTCTTTCCACATCTTCTGGCAGGATTTCCCCAAGCTCCTCTCCCTGATGAACTGGCCCTAAAATCTGATTGACACGGTCAAGACGTAACTCAATGGAACGTGCCCAAGTAGAGGGGTCAGGGCGCTGGTCAGCAATACTCTGGGTGGTGGGGGTACCAGCAGCTAACTCAGTAATTAATGCGATCGCTCTTTTACAAGCAATATCCAATTCTGCTTTATTGACACCACGCTCATAACGGGTAGATGATTCTGTCCGTATGCTTTGACTGCGGGAAGAACGACGAACAGTCACTGGATCAAACAGTGCTGCTTCCAAAACAATACTTTGGGTGTTGTCGTTGACTTCTGTGGCTTCCCCACCCATAACCCCAGCCATCGCAACGGGTTGGTCGTTAGCTGTGATCAGTAACGCTTGTGGTTCCAGGGAACGGGTTTGACTATCAAGAGTAGTCAGGGATTCTCCACTCTTAGCAAAGCGGACACCAATGGTCAGGTTTTCGACCCCAGCAACAGCTTGCAAGCGTTCCCGGTCAAAGGCATGGAGAGGCTGACCCCATTCCAAGAGAATGTAATTAGTGACATCCACTACATTATTAATCGGTCGTACTCCAGCGGCTTCCAAGCGCTGTTGTAACCAATCCGGAGAAGGAGCAATCTTAACCCCTTCAATCACAGTGCCAATATAGGCGGGACAAGCTTTGGGTTCAGATACTTTCAAGGTCAAGGCATCGGATTTTTTTGGAATAGACACCTCAACAGTTTCTGGCAAGGTTAATGATGCCCCAGTTAAGGCCACTACTTCTCTGGCCACGCCCACCATACTTAGAGCATCCGCCCGATTAGCTGTAGAGGTAACATCAAGAATGGTATCGGTTAACCCCAGTAAAGGACGAGCATCACTGCCTAGGGGTATAGTTTCTGCCTCGAAAATATGAATGCCAGCGGATTCCTTGGCCAAGCCCACTTCTGCTAGGGAACAAATCATCCCTTCTGAGCGAACACCGCGCAGTTTTGAGGCGCGAATTTTCAAATCAATAGTTGGTAGGTAGGTTCCGATGGTGGCGACCGGCACGTAAATGTCTGGTCGGACATTGGACGCACCACAAACAATATTCAATGGGTCACTGCCACCAATATCCACTTGACAGACCCGAAGCTTATTTGCATTAGGGTGAGGCTCTACCTCCAGAACCTTGCCAATCACCACGCCATCGGCCAGGTTTCCCTGGTCTTCAATATCTTCTACCTCAAACCCAGCCATAGTTAGGGTTTGAGCTAGCTCTTCTGGTTTCAGAGTTACTTCTACTAGTTCTCGCAGCCAGTTTAACGATATACGCATGGACTCCTAAATTTTTTTGCTGAACTCTAATATAAGGTAATAAATAAGGTGCAAGTTGCCCGTTACTTCCACCGTAAGCATATGCGCTACGCGCACGCGTGCGCGTTCAGCAGTCAGCGGTCAGCCGTGAGCTTTAGGCTCACGCTGCTTGAGGTGCTTATTTTATTCAAAAGCTGTTCGCTTAGCGTGGCCAAAGACCAATGGCACCTCAAGTAGCGTGCGCATAAGCTGATACGCGACACGCTGATACGCGACACGCTGATAGCTGATACGCGACACGCTGATAGCTGATAGCTTACCTTCCACGAAAACATTTTTCTATTGTGATGGGTCTAACCCCTTAACGCTTGACAAAAGTACACTATCTATGGTCAATGCTAAATAAACGCTCTAAAATATAGGTAGCTTCATATACGTTTTACTTTAATCACCCTTTACTTAACTCAAAATTGTCCTTTGTACCCTTAGGTGGATACAAAAAATAAGGTATCCTGGTTGAGGATCAGGTTTCACCGGAATAGTTGTCTAACTAAGGGGGTAGTAAGAGGCATTTTGCATAAAATAAAGAAAAGTAAAAGACTATAAATCATCTTTCCTGCTCAGGTGCTCCGAGCAAAAGTTTTAGTTCCAGTATGGGCAAAGGAACATCAGTAAGGCTGAATGAGCTACTGTCTAAATCCTACCTGCACTCAGGCAAAAAACCCAGAACACGCCGACTTTTGTCAGGCGTGCAGTTCTAAATTATTATTAGTTGACCGCTATCGTGTGATAAAACCACTCGGTCAAGGCGGATTTGGAGCAACTTTCTTAGCAACAGATCAATCCTTGCCCGGTAAGCCGACCCGTGTAATCAAACAACTCCGCCCAAGCGCCAAAGGCTCAGAGATTTCACCGATGGCAAGGGATCTGTTTGAGCGAGAAGCCCGAACCTTGGGAGAAATAGGGAATCATCCCCAATTCCCACAGTTATTCGATTACTTTCAAGACAATGAGCATTTTTATCTGGTTCAGGAATACATTAGCGGTTTGACACTGCAACAGCAAGTCAGACGGTCTGGTTCATTCTCGGAAGAGGGAGTTAAACAATTTTTAAGTGAAATTCTACCACTCCTGCAATATATTCATCAGAAAAACGTAATTCACCGGGACATTAAACCAGCGAATATAATTCGTCGTGACCAAGACCGCAAACTGGTACTGATTGATTTTGGGGCTGTGAAAAACAGCCAAACCAATCCCTCCAATTCCTCAGACACAGTATTGACCAACTATGCCATAGGAACTCCAGGCTTTGCCCCTCCTGAACAAATGGCATTGCGACCTGTAATTGCTAGCGATATCTATGCAGTGGGGGTTACTTGCCTTTATCTGTTGACGGGTAAATCTCCCAAAGACCTCGATTATAATCCTTCAACCGGAGAAATAGTCTGGCAGACTAATGTCAACGTTAGTGACCACTTTGCTAAGGTTTTAAGAAAAATGCTGGAGTCTTCTGTCCGTTATCGCTATCAGTGCTCAGAAGACATCCTGAGAGCTCTTGACCTAGAGCCATATCTGGAGAGTTTAAACAAAAGCTTAGTGTCGCAACGGATGGATGACGCTAATTCTCACTTCAACTCAGAGAATTTGGGTCCTGTGAATGGTTATTCATCCCCGTCGTCAGTTCAATCCCGAAGAATGGCAGAGCAAATTAGAGAATGGCGGGAGCGTCGGGGATTGAGCAATGGTCGAAGATCAGAACCTAAAAACGGTGGAGGTTTTACCAACAGGGATTCTACAGCTGTGAGCGGTAGTAGGAATAGCATTACAGGCAAGTCGAAGGGTAATGGCAAGTTGGAGGCGGAAACGTTATTAAAAGCTTACGGCTCTGGCAGAAGAGACTTTGCGGCTAAAGATTTGAGGGGACTTAACCTTAATAATGCCCAGTTATCTGGGATAATTTTCCGCCAGGGCAAACTGTTAAATATTAGTTTGAAGGGAGCGGATTTATCTAGTGCTAATTTTGGTGAAGCGAATCTCCATCAAGCCGACTTACGCAATGCCAATTTGGGTCGAGCTTACCTGAAAAAAGCTATTTTGGCAGGAGCAGACTTGCGTGGGGCAAATCTTAGTTATGCTCATCTCGAAAATGCTAATCTACGGGGAGCAAATTTGTGTGGAGCCAATCTTGCTAATGCTAAAATTACTAAGGAACAGTTGGCTCAAGCTAAGACTAATTGGACAACAGTACTTCCTACTGGGAAGCGGGGGTTTTGGTAATATAGCGAAGGGAGTAGGGAGTCGGAACCCACCCCTAACCCCTCCCAGGAGGGGAACGGGAATCGGGAGTCGGAACCCACCCCTAACCCCTCCCAGGAGGGGAACGGGAATCGGGAGTCGGAACCCACCCCTAACCCCTCCCAGGAGGGGAACGGGAGTAGGGAGTCGGAACCCACCCCTAACCCCTCCCAGGAGGGGAACGGGAATCGGGAGTCGGGAGTCGGGAGTCGGGAGTCGGGAGAAAGAGATGGGATTATTTTTTGGTGTTATGAGAAATCAGCAATTTTAATAATAAATTGTCTAGCTTACGGTCGGGTGCAGTGATTGGTTAAACTTTTTTGGTGGTTCAGTAGCGGTCATGAGTTATTTGAGTACATTTGTCATGGAAATTTGACATGCTCCCAACACACCCTACAAAATTAGCGATTGGCCGTAGGCCACGCTACGCGAACGCACTAATGTTAGATTGCATCAGTACTTGTGTTTGATTGCTCAACTTGCTGCTGATGTATCAAGATAGGCAAGCAACAAAGCCTCAATGTAAGGCACCAGAGATATGACATCAATGGACTCCTAAACTCAGCATCGCAAATCAAACCATGAGCCATATGATTTCTTAAGTTACTACCAGCATGTTCAACCAGTAAACATTTCAAGTCAAATAGCGTATTTTCCTCAAAAATAGAGGTTATCTCTGAATGAGCAAGACTCTTGCTCAAACTAAATTCATCCTGAATACCGTTGTCGTCCAACCCAGAAGTAATGATGCCTCTTTGCCACATGATATAACGGATAGAGTTATGAAGCTTCCACCACCTGGCTAACGCCGTTCGCGTAGCGTGGCGATAGCCAGGTGGTGGTGTCCTATGCTAACTTAGGATTACCGCTAACCCACAAGTCACACAGGCAGACCCAGCTTCTAGGTGGTCGTCCAGATCTTTTGCTGGAACGACTCTCACTGTCATTTCTGCGAGTGAGTTTAAGCACACCTCTAGCACCAATGTTGTAAGCACCATTTAAGTCTGCATTAAAGTGCTTAGCTGAGGGGAAAGTTGCTAGAGCATAATTACTTGAATTCCGTCTAACTGTGCCAGAGCCATCATAGGCAAGCTTGGAAGTGTAAGCTGCTATAACTTCGATCACCTTGCCTCCTGATTCTGCCCATTTCATTTCGGTGAAATTGCGAATCTTAGCTTTTAGCCATCCGTGAAATCTTTGCCGTAGGTTGGATCGCTTTTTGCCGCCTTTTGGTTTCCAACCTCTTAGATTCTCGAACACAATAGCTTCAGAATTAAATTGCTCAGCAATCTCAACAATTCGCTTTGAAACAATATGGCCTATCTGGTGATTGATTCTTCGGCATTTTTGATAAGTCTTAGAACAGAAACCTTTATGAAGATTACCGCCTTTACCCATCGTCTTAGACGCCCGTGTAGATACTGATTTCAGTCTTTTGTCTCTACGGTCTATGTCTCTTCCAGGGTGAACAAATTCACGATGAATTACAGTGCCGCTATGAGTTACGACTGCTATTGTTGCTGTTGTATTGATACCTAGATCAACTGCTGTAACGTTAGCCTCTGGCTTCCTTTTTTCTGGCTTACATGTAAATGGAACTGATAAGTGATATCCTCTGTTGTTCATTACTAGAGAAGGAGACATCATTTTATTGGATGCTACCAAATGACGCTCTCTTAATCTGGTAATTTTAACATCAGTCCACATCCAATCAGTCCCGTTAAAAACCTTGATTTCTACTTGATAAAAACTCTGTAATTTGTAGCACTGTCCTTTGTAAAGAGAAGGATAGCAGCCGGTGTCTGAATTTAGTCTTGGAGGCTTTGCATCCCTTCTTTTCCTATCTCCTGATTGCCAGTTATGATAACGAGTAACAAAACTACTAACCTGGCCAGCAGAAAACGCGATCGCAGCACGACGCAAATAGCTAGGAAATTTGTAGAAAGTTTTATTGAACTGGGGGTATTTGATATCAGGACGCTTAGCCGTTTTGTGCATCAATTTCTCAACAGCAGGAGTTAGCTGATCTGCTGTTAATCCCCCTAGTTCTTCCCAGTGAGTATAGATGATACCAACCAGGTACCTACAAGCACGACGATAAACTCCAATAGTCTCCCTAAGCAGCTCACGCTGTTCAGGGGTCGGATTAAGAGGTTACGGTCGATGGGGGCTATTGAACCCCGCACCTCCGCTTCAGAACCGTGCATGAAACTTTCGCCTCACACGGCTCCTAAGTATCTTTTTGGCTCCAGTGTAATTGTTGGTGGCAACTTTGGTGTA
>NZ_JAAHHU010000510.1:0-3020 GCF_010672095.1 Moorena sp. SIO3I6
CAACATGCCCATTCCACCAACATGCCCATTCCACCAACATGCCCATTCCACCAACATGCCCATTCCACCAACATGCCCATTCCACCAACATGCCCATTCCACCAACATGCCCATTCCACAACAATATGCAACGCCTAATAACCTTCAACCTTCAACCAAATAACCTACCCTTCAAGGGACGCCAAAGGCGAACAACTTAATAACCTTCTCACCTTCAACCAAATAACCTTCAACCTTCAACATCCCAACCTTCAACCTTCAACCAAATAACCTTCAACCTTCAACCAAATAACTAACCTTCTAACCTTCAACTCTCCAAAAAAAATAGCCGCAGAAATACCTTCCACGGCTAGGAAATTTTACTATGCCTCAACTTTGTAAACCAACCCAGAAATAATCCAATCCGATTGACCAAAGGCCACCCTAGGGGAACAGATTTGATTTTTGGGCTAGGGGGGGAACCCCCCCCTACTAATTTACTTTAATCTAGAATTATGTACTTAGTCATCGTCGTCATGAATTCGCCAGGAATTTCAGTGGGCTGAAGGGGGCTCCAGTCCGAAATTTGGGCATAACGCAGTGCAGAAAGAATATACATGGTGTTGCTTATTGCCCGGCGGGACCCCTTCAGAATATGCTGAACGGGGTATTTTTTTGGAGAAGGTTCCTAATGATAATTGAGAATTGAGAATGTAATCTGATGCGCCTTTAAATTAGTTTTTCCCTTTTATATGTTACCTTTGAGCAATTTAGATAAGGCTGCGGCTCTTTTAAGAAGACGCAAGTCCAGTCAAAAAACCATCGCTTTGTATGAAGTATTTGTACAAATTGAAGCTTGAATAACACTTTTAAGCAAAGGAATACCAGAAAAATACTTTGCTTGGTGATTGCGGTGATGTTCTTTTTGCAAATGAAAACGCCAATAGTCGTTCCAATCACCACTGACGTGAAGAGAACGAAGACGTAAAACCGCCTCAGCACCCTGAAGGCTCCACCGGGCTCCAGTAATATCCATTCGGTCTTTAATCAAATGACGACAAGCTCCTTCAATTACTCCCGTAGCAACAGGAAATCCTTCAGCCAAGTAAAGATCGTACCGAAGATAATCTCGATTATTGAGTAAATAGTTTGCGCATTTATCTACGGCAGAACGTTGCTCTGGTTTGAGTTGAAGCCGGGTTGCACAGCGGCGCATACCCGAAGCAACGTAACTTGATTTACCTTCAAGAATACGAAGCAAACGATCGCTAACCCAATCTTCAGCTTCTTTACTGCTAGGAGCATGAAAGACAAAGGCAGCTTTCCAAAGATACTCAATTACATGAATCAGATCCAGAACAATTGTGAGCTGAATTTTATGTTTCTTGGCCAACTGATCAAGCCGTCGTAATTGCGTCTTCTTACCATCAACTAATGCAACTAGCTTTTTTGGTCGTTCTCGATCGCGGCTTAAAGCTTCATCAAATGTTTCATTAATTACTTGTTCTGCCTCTTTTGCTAAAGAAGCCCAAACTCTTTTACCTTCGGGACGCGGACGTTTTATCTTGGCTAATTTTGGGGGATTGACTATTTGTGTTGCTGTCCGCACTATTGGCTCTATTGTATAAACAGCAGCTACTGTCGCCATGGGTTTTGAGTTTCGTTTTTCTCCCTTAGTTAGACGTTTTTGTAGCTTTTTTTGACCGGCAGCTCTTTTCTTGGTGTCGGGGCGTAAATCCTCTTGGCGCATGACTACGCCCTTGCCATCGACACTAATAACCAGAATATCTCCTGTCTTTTCCCCAAGCTGATACTGTGCTTGTTGGGCTTGATAGAATTCCTCAAAATCACGAGAACTCGATAGTGCTAATTCTTCAACCTGACGCTTTGCTACTTTGGCTGCGGTTGTCTTGTTAATGATGTCTACTGTTTGGTTATATCCGTTGAACGCTACTGATGTCGCTACTCGCTCTGATAGTCCGTGAGAATACTGTTCTGGTGGCAGATTTAATTCTCCATCCAGAGGATTTAGACTATGAATGCCTCTTCCTCCGTAGCCAAGGCGATTGACTATTACTATCCCAAATATTGTCTTCAGTTTTCTCGATTGGTGACGTTTATGGGTTCTTTTTACCCCGTCACTACCTATACAGTCTGACTCTATTTCATCTGACTTTCTCTTATCTAAATAACCTTGTAATAATCTTCTTAATAGTTCGTTTCCGTTGACAAATAGATTATTCTCCAATTCACTGTGTTCCAGACCACAAGAACTCTCTGAACTTAACCACGTTACCATTTCCTCAAATAGTTCCCGTGCTTCTGTGAAATCTCCGTCCTTGTTTTGGTTGGTGGGTAGCATATTGTTTAGTTGCAATTAGTAGAATGTTTACGAATGTTCTGGTGGAGGGGAATTTTGGAGCAGTTTTTCTGGCCGATGCCCACGATCGCGCTGGGTTAGTATAGCTGCCTACCGCGTAATCCCCTACTGAACCAGTAGGGGATTGTCCTCGCGACCCCTGGCACGTTTATGAGTATAGCGTCTTTTTAAAAGAGCCGCACCCTAATGATATCCCAATCTAAATGCTGAACAGCTGAGAATTTGGCATTGCTTAATAATGGAATGATTTTAATAGTTTTGTGAAATGGGCATATTGCTTAGGTGCGCTTTCGGGTCGCACCTGTGGAATAGGCATCTTGGTGGAACTGGCATCTTGCCAGTTTCATGCTTATTTTCGGGCGGGCAGGATGCCTGGGGGGGTGACATGCAAGCTAAAATCCTTACTGGGTAATAATTTCAGCCCATAAGTTCCTTAATCGGTGCGCTTGACCCATTAAGAATTAAATTCGCCACGGGTCGCACCTAAAAGATACATTCTGTTTTGGGCGCGACCTTGGACGTATTTATAAGGGTTTGAGCTTGCCATTAAGGGATGCAGCTCCGACCTGCGGGGGTTTCCCACACTCGCGCTTGGCATCAAGAAAATGAATCGAGGGTTAATCTGGGGCTGTATCTTCCATAAGCTCATTGGCATCAAAGC
>NZ_JAAHHU010000511.1:0-3019 GCF_010672095.1 Moorena sp. SIO3I6
ACCGCTTATTGTTTAGCCAAAGTGGTAATGCTTATGGCTATGCTGTTTCCGCCGAATCAGCCAAACCTGCGGATATCAAAGCACATCCAGAAACAGTTGATACTCAAAGAGTGTTAACTGAAAAATTGCCTAGGCTGGTTAGCGCGGTTTAGCTGTCCGGCAAAATTCATCCCACACCTAATGCTGCGCATTAGGTGTGGGATGAATTTTGCACAGGGTATGCATGGAATTGCTATAATATATTTACTGGTAAACAAAGCCGAAAATGCTGGTTTGTCAGCAAAACACTCTTAAAAAAAAGACCAAGAAAACAGAGCGGCAGGGCAGTCCGTTCTTAAAGCCCAGCGCCTCCTAAGGGATGCCCGGATTGGCTGGGAAGCCTACACTGAAATCGTTCGCGGACCGGCTCTGTAAGAGCAGAGTCAGTGTAGGAGCTGTCACTTACTATAATCTATACTTTGGGGTTGCTTACAACAGAAGTAACCCATTTTTCATTGGTTGTCTGGTTGAACGCGATCGCGTGGCCGTTCGCGTAGCGTGGTCGAAAGGCCAAAAGGCCAAGGTTTTCTGGTTGAAGGTTGTTTGGTTGAAGGTTGTCTGGTTGAAGGTTGAAGGTTGTTTGGTTGTTTGGTTGTTATTGCCCAGGCGTCCCTTGTCGGTTAGGTTGAGAGTTCAAGCTAAATAGGCTATAGTGCTAGACTTGTAACTTGTCACTTGGTCTGTAACCATAGCAAGAGTAATTGAAAAGTGAACAAGAACAGATCTTGAACAGATATTGAGATTCTGTTCCATCACCCCGTCACCCCATCACTCCATCACCCTATCACCCTGTGAATCTCCCTTCTTTTCTCTGGCTCTGGAAAATTGCGGCTTGGTCAATGGGTTTATCCCTATGTGCCTATGTACTCCTGGCAATCACCGGCAGCATTGCGTTTTATCAACGTAACTCCGGACGTCCACGACCGACTTGGTTACGCCCTCTGCACTACATCATTGGCTGGATCATGGTCGCTCTAGTCTTGGTTCTGCTGGGAATTGGTTTAGTAGGGACCATCGGCCATTACGGTAATCTAGGTCATTCAGCCCACTTAATTGCTGGATGGTCTGTGGTAGCACTGGTGTTGCTCTCAGCCTTTAGTGCTACCCAAATTAGTCCTCAACAACCCTTAGCAAAGGCTGTTCATGTTGCTACCAACATTGCCTTGCTAGTGGGATTTACCTGGGTTTCCCTTACTGGTTGGGAAGTTGTCCAGAAATATATGAGGCATTAGTCCTTTGTTAATTGTTAGTTTAGATTTTGAAAGTTGAAAGTTGAAAGTTGAAAGTTGAAAGTTGGTTGAAAGTTGAAAGTTGAAAGTTTAAGGTTATTTGTCAGCCATGGATGCCTTTACTTAGCGGATGGACGACTTTCAGAACGATAAAAAGGCTTCTTGACCACAAGGGCAGGATAGGATTTACCCCGGATTTCTACTTCCAGCTGCTGTCCAACTTTGCCCAACTTTTTGGGAACATAGGCTAGTGCGATCGCATTTCCTAAGGTTGGTGCTAATGTACCACTAGTGACAACTCCTACCACCTCACCATCAGCTAGGACTGGGTAACCATGGCGAGCAATCTGCCGTCCTTGCATCTGGATCCCAACTAGCTTGCGTTCGATCCCCGTTGCTTTTTGTTGCTCTAGCACCGAGCGTCCGATGAAGTCTCCTTTGCTATCAAGATGCACTAGCCAACCTAACCCAGCTTCTAAGGGTGTAGTGGTATCATCTATATCTTGTCCGTAGAGTGCCATTGCCGCTTCTAGGCGCAGGGTATCTCTGGCACCTAAACCACAGGGAGTGACACCAGACTCTAAAAGTGTCAGCCACAGCTCTATTCCCACATCTGGGTCTAGCATCAGCTCAAATCCATCTTCCCCCGTGTAACCGGTTCTAGCAATAAATGCCGGTTTTCCCAACACCGTTGCCTCTAGATGTCCAAACGCTTTGACTGGTGCTAAGGCTTCTTTGACAAATGGCTGAAGATGTGATATAGCTAATGGTCCCTGTACTGCGATCAACACTTTGGATGTTGAAAGGTCTTGTAAGGTAACTAAATCAGTATCCAGGTTAGCTAACAACCAGTCTTTGTCTTTGGTGCAGGTTGCTCCATTAACAATCATCATCCCCCGCTGCTCCCCAGACTCCTCCTCACCTTGGTAGTAGAAGATAATGTCATCAATGATGCCACCATTCGGATTTAACAACACCGTGTATTGAGCTTGACCTGGTTGCAAGCGGGTTAAATCTGAAGGTACTAGAGACTGCAATTGCTCCCGTAGTTGCTTACCATGAAAAGCAAACTTACCCATATGGGAGATGTCGAAAATTCCGACAGCAGTTCGTACTGCAGCATGTTCTTTTTTCAAGCCGCTAAATTGTACTGGCATTTCCCAACCCGCAAAAGCTGTCAAGCGGGCATTTTGTGCTACCACCTGGTCAAATAGGGGAGTGCGAGCCAATTTAGGGGTTTCGGATTGGGACTCTGGAGATCCTGGGGAATTTGCCACGGGTTTTAATAATGGTGTTCAGTTATCAGGTAAGTGTAACATCTATCTGGTATAATCCCATGGGTTCCCGTAGCACAATGTGGAATGGGCATCTTGCCCGTGTAGCACAATGTGGAATGGGCATCTTGCCCGTGTAGCACAATGTGGAATGGGCATCTTGCCCGTTACAATTTCGCGTTTTATTAACAACAGTTGTTAAACAGTTGGTAAACGCGCCACTTTTAAATTTATCACCATTAAGCTACTATATTGTATTGGTAAACACTATCCCACTCTCATGAACAAAAAAGTAATTTGGTATATCAAATCTCAAGTTGGAGTTCTGCTTTTTCCCTTAGGCTTATGCTTATTTGGAGAAGCCGTTTCTAAAAGAATTGAAGGAGAGCCTTGGTTTTGGTTAGGAACCTTAAGCTTAGTTGTGATTAATGCCGGGATTGGTTTGATGATTGAAAGCGGATTGATATCCGGTTTTCC
>NZ_JAAHHU010000512.1:0-3007 GCF_010672095.1 Moorena sp. SIO3I6
TTCCCGATTCCCGATTCCCGATTCCCGAATTAAACTAAGCCGGTGAGTCGCCTCACCGACTCGTCTTCAAAACCGTACGTGACACTTTCGCATCATACGGCTCCTCATCAAACGGAACCATTGTCATTGGTACCTCTAAAATGGGTTTTCATCCAACTCCGTTCGCGTAGGGTGGCCTACGGCGAAAGTGTTGATTTTCGACCGGTGTTTAATATCATGGCAATGTAGGTGTAATAATTCCAGGTTTTTATCCAAGTCATTTCCACCTATGGAGCGTGGTATTATATGGTGTTTTTCCAATAAATCTCCATCTCTAAAGGTAAGACCACAATGAGCGCATTTCCCTTGTTGCCGTTCTAAAAGCCTTCCTTTCTGAGTGGTCATCTCGGGATGCTTTCTCATTCTGGTACTCCAATAAATCAGGTCTCCATCGTAGGGACTTCTGGTTTCCTTGACTTTTACATGCCTGACTATTTCTGTTTTGGCGTGTTTTAGAAGATAGTTATCTTCATTGGTCTTGAACATCCAGTTGTCTTTCCCTATGGTGCCCCAATATTTCTTGGTTACCCATGTTCTGGATTTCTTGGGGTGTCTCTGATTTCCCCATCGTCTGAGTTTATTCCATAACATGTATCCCAATTTTTTGAATGTTTCTTTACTACAGACTGAACTGTAGTAATTACACCATCCACGTATGATGGGTTTAAGGTTGCTTATTAGGGCTTCCTGTGGGGCGGCTCTGTGTCGGTCGATGACTCTTGAGAGCTGTCCATAATGTTCTAGAACTTTCTCTTTAGACGGTTTTATAATGGTTTTAAAACCTTGTTTTGAGTGGTTCTTACCTACTTTATATTGACGGATATTGAATCCAAGAAAGTTAAATCCATCAAATGTATGAGTAATTTTTGTCTTACTTGGTTTTAATTCCAATCCCATGTCATGTAGCCATTTGTTGATGACTTTTTGACATTCTTCTACCACTTTGTGGTCTTGATGGGTGATTATAAAATCATCAGCATAACGGATTAGGCTTAACGCTTGTTTGTTTGCTCGTTTGCTTCCGGGCATTGATTCGGCGTATTTGTTGATCCGTTCTTCCATTCCGTGGAGGGCTATATTCGCTAAAAGTGGAGATATTACACCACCTTGAGGAGTACCTTCTTCTGTAGATGAGAATGTCTTGTTATCCATCACACCGGCTTTGAGCCAGGACTTAATTAAACGTCTCATGGATGGATAGGTATTTAATTTAGTTAAAAGTGCATCATGGTTAATTTTATCGAAGCATTTAGCTATGTCAGCATCTAATACCCATTTGGGTTTTTTGCTTATAGCAATGAATATTGCTTCAATGGCGTCATGGCATGAGCGTCCTGGCCTGAACCCGTACGAATTGGGTTCAAATTTTGCTTCCCATTCTGGCTCAACAGCCTGTTGAGCCAGTGCCTGTAGAGCGCGGTCATACATGGTCGGTATTCCTAATGGACGCTTTTCTGTTTTTCCAGGTTTGGGAATCCAAACCCTTCTGGTAGGTTGCGCCTTTTTAGAGATTTTCAGTTTGGCTACTAAGGCGAGACGTTGTCTATTGGTTAAGGCTTTAATCCCGTCTATTCCAGCAGTCTTTTTACCTTTATTCTCTTGTGTGACCCGACGCACCGCTATCATTTTGGCTGTCCAGGACTTCGTCAGAGTTTTTTGCAGCTTTCGTACCACGCGGACATCACCACGTTGTGAGGCTCGGTATATTCGTTTTTGTAACTTAAATAGGGTCATTTCTAGCTTGCGCCAGTTGACCTTATTCCATTCCGACCGTGAGGCGAACCCCCGAGTTTTAGACTTGTTCATTACTACTTACAACCATACCTTTTCCGTTTGACGTGAGTCCGTCAGCTTATCTTAGGCATTACCCTAGGCATTGGCTTCTGACTCAATCTTGCCCTTATATGACTTGCGGCTAACTGCCTACTCAACAATCGACCTTATTGAGAGTACATATGAGGTTTACTTCGTTCCTGATAACCATTCTTTGGACTTTTAGGGTGGTACTTTTCACCGGGAATTGTTAGGGAAATCATTATGAGATGGGAAATCCTCACAATCCTTAATTCCATGGCCTTTTTGTCTGTAGCGTATCAATCCTTATTTCGCTACCTAGGGATGACGATGATTCTGGTGTACCTTTCTTTCGTACCCATGAGTCCTTTTCCTGTTACTAACATCTTTTCAGGTTAATGATGCTTCACTGTTCGACCCTTGCATCAATCCATGAGTTTGTTAGATTCATGAATCAGGGTAGGGCTGTCACTCGGATTTCACGAGGGATGGATTCTCACCATCATGGTTATCAAGTTGTCATGGTTCAGTTTCCTGGCCAAGCGGCTAATCCCCCAAATCCTTTTTTAGGATAAGGTTTCTAGCCAACGAATCGCACCTCCCTATTCCCTTCAACCGACCGCAAAATCACTATACTGACGCATAAACGGAGTGTGAAAGGCTAATACAATATCATACTTAGGAATTCCCGCATCAGTCAGCTCATTAGCCACACCATATTCCGTTCCATCGTATTGAATCCAAATCTTGTCGTTGATAATATCAATGTGAATCAGGCAGCCATAGACGCGGCGATGCTCTTCCCAACCCACACTAATAATTTGATAGTGGTCGTTTTCTATATCAAAGGAAGTATAGCGGTCTATATCCCCAAACGAAGGTTTAATTTTGCTGTAATCTGTCAAAATTTTCTTAATCGCTTCACGATACTGATTTAATTTATCCATTCCACAATTACCTCCTGCTTAGGATCGAATACTAACAGCTTAACTTGAAACTCTTTAACACTAAGTTGAGGCAGTTCTTCACCAAAAAAATCGTCGTAAATGGATAAGGGAACAGCCAAATAAAGTACTCGTTGTGGTTGCTTCAGCCCTAGTACGATTCGGTAATTCAAAAACTGCCCTAACGCTAAATGAAATTGAAAAACACTAGAAGATGAAATAAAGCTTTA
>NZ_JAAHHU010000513.1:0-2996 GCF_010672095.1 Moorena sp. SIO3I6
AAGTTACGACAAACAACCTTAACCAATTAAAATCGATTCTGCAAAAACATTCCGGTAAAAAACGTCAGGCAAAAGTACCCGTACTGGCAACTATTCCTACACCCCAGCAGTATCAATTTGTCCGTTTTGATTCTAAATACTGGGTGCAAGATGACCAAGTAACCGTTAATGCTCTTAAAGCTAGCGGATTTGATGCCCGTATTGCTCCAGTCATCAAGAGTTGAGTCTGATAGCTTACAAAAATCGAGCCAATAATTCTTGACGAGACAATTTTAGCAATAGGGGGGTAAATTCTTCTGGAGAGAGTGCAATCAATGGCTCAATGATGGCGAGGAGTTGCTGGTCTAGTTCACCAAAACGCGATCGCAATAAGTAAGTGACCATACTACGGCGTTCATTTTGCATACCTTGGACTAGTCCCTCTTGTTTCCCCTGCACTAGTCCCTCTTGTCTGCCAAGCTGAGTAGCCACTTCAAGTCGTTGTTGATAAATTCCAGATAATTGCATTACTAACTCCCGGTTATCTTCCTCTTCCGACTTCCCTCTTACCTACTCCCTACTCCCTACTCCCTACTCCCTTCTTTATCAACCTGAACCAGGATTTTGCTGAGGATTAGAAGAGCCAATAAACTCAGATTGAATCTCCTCCAATTCCCGATCAAGTTTAGTTTTAGTTTTCGGTAAACTGCTAGAACCAGCAACCTTAGAGCCAAGAGTTGGATGTTTTGAGTTAGGGGTCGGATTACCCATAATTTCAGACTTCAATTCTTCTAATTCTTGAGCAATCCTTTTATTCAATCCCCCAACTGCAGGCTTTGATGGTACAGTAGGTTTGATAGGTGTAACTGGTTTTCGTTGTCTTAGAGGTGTAACTGGTTTTTGTTGCCTTAGAGGTGTTGCGGGAGTTGTCTTAAGATGCAACTCTTTACTTACCTCAGCCGCTGATTGATAACGTCGGTTAATAGCCCCTGCTATCATCTTGTCTAAGATGCGACCAAGCTGATCACTAATAGGATGACTCAAAACGTTGCGCCAAATCCAGACACCCTCCCTGACATCAAATAAATCACAGGGGTGCCTATTGGTCAACAAATGAATACAAGTGATACCAAGACTATAGATATCACTGGCAAAAACTGCTCTACCAATACTTTGCTCTGGTGATACATAACCAAATGAGCCAATCGCTGTCCCAGTTTTGCCTAGACTAGTGCCAGTAGCAGCTTTCGATGCTCCAAAATCAACTAGAACCAGTTGACCTGGGACCTGGGTTGCTCCCCCGACAACCGAAGACCTTAAACTCCTGCGGCGAATAATGTTTTCTGGCTTGATGTCCCGGTGGATGACATGATGTTGATGAACAAATTGCAGCAATGGCAGCAAATCATCCAGTAGCGCCCGAATTTGTGCTTCATTAAATCCACCCCGACTGGCCAGTTCTTGGACTAAGTTTTGTCCATCGATAAACTCTTGCACCAAATACTGTTGGCTATCTTGACAAAAATACGCCAGCAGTTCCGGAATTTGAGGATGTTTGCCCAACTCATCCAGCCGTACCGCTTCCAGGGTGAATAACTCAGCTGCTTTTTGAACCGTGTTAGTTCCCTGGGCTTGGGGAAAAAACTGCTTGATGACGCAGGGAGGTTTGGAAGGTTTATCTTCGTCCACAGCCAAGAAGGTTTTACCGAATCCACCTTGACCTATAGGTTTAATCCCTCGGTATCGCTCTTTGAGCAGCAACTTCGAGCCACAGGCAATGCAAAATTTAGTTCCTTCTCGATTTTGGGGATTGGGGCAAGTGGGATTGAGACAGTAGCTCATTATCGTGGTCAGCAGTCGGTCTTTTATCTATAATAATATATTGCCCTATCTACGAACAGATATTTTTGAGGCCATCTTCCCTACTCCCTACTCCCTACTCCCTACTCCCTGTTCCCTTTGCTATATGTTCCATAATTGCTTGTCGGAAGCCCAGTACTACTAAAGTATTGGACAGGGTTAAAAAAAACTCAGCACTACCATGTAGCCAATCCACATCAGCTAATGCTTCCTGATAAGCTACCTTGGAATAAATCCCAGCTGGGATGGTAACAAAAACAAACACCAAGAGGACGTAAAATCCGATTAGCGCTAAACGGGGTGTTTGTCCAGAACGAGTGAGAAACCATAAGAATCCTAGGTAAGGAAATAGGGAAATAGCAAATAATGTGTCTTTAGAAATCATCTGAAGATAAGGAAAAATGCTTGTCAAAATGATTCGGAAAACGTCAGCCGTTAGCTGTCAGCCGTCAGCCGTCAGCTGATAGCTGATAGCTGATAGCACCTCAAGTAGCATCTCAAGTAGCGCTTAAGCTGAGTGATTACCGTAAAACTTATCCCTGGCATTGGTAGCAACCCTACGCTGAACGCCAAATCCACCAAGCTGCTCCACAAAGGGTACAGTTACCTACAACCGTCATCGCTGCTTGGAGTGTTACCATCCACTCCAGGGATTGTTGGTTGTCAAAAAAGTGCCAGGTGATAGCACACATAGCACTGACCAATGCTGGTAACATAGCAAAAGACAATGCCCACCATGCACGATTGCCAGTAATTTCACCATAGGTCCAGATTAACCAAATTGCAGCAATCCACTCGATAACACTGGAAATGTGAATAATCCAAGTTGGAATTGATAGAGCATGCATAAAAAAACTTATTACTACAGACTAATGGGTAATGGGTAATGGGTAATGGGTAATGGCTTAGGAGTAATCAAAATTACTAATTTTAAAGTTACCAAAACCCAAGCTTGATAATAGTGAGGCTTCTAGACATCCCATTATCGACCGTTGACTTGTTTGAGTATACCAAGATTATACCAGCTACTTTACCTAAACTTTAAACTATGATTAGTACTAATGCTAATAACCAATCCGAACATGCCTAATCCTATCCTGGCTAAATAAAATATAGCGTTTATTATAGCTATATAACGATTTTGCCTTTGTCTCTAT
>NZ_JAAHHU010000514.1:0-2988 GCF_010672095.1 Moorena sp. SIO3I6
GCATATTTCCCTTTTGTTACCAAAAGGTATTGAGTCCAACCTAAAAGGTTGTTTTACGTGAGGGTAGGTGGTGTAAATTACCCTGGGGAGTCGGCTCCCCGCTTTACTTGACCAGTTCAGGTCGCGCAGTTTCCCCTCATCCGGCTCCTCATTACAGTACAATCCTTGTCAGTGGCACCTCTAGAATGGATTTTCATCTAGATTCAGTGAATTAGATTTCGTTCCATGTTTGACATCGTGACAATGCAGGTGGAGTAGTTCCATATTTTTGTCTAGGTCTTCTCCACCGAGTGCGCGTGGTATTATGTGGTGTTTTTCTATTAAATCTCCATCCCTGAAGGTAAGGCCACAATGGGAGCATTTTCCTTTTTGTTTTTTAAGTAGTCTTCCTTTTTGACTGTTTATTTCAGGATGTTTTCCCATTCTGGAATTCCAATATATTAAGTTTCCGTTAAATGGACTTGTGGTGTTCTTGACTTTGATGTGCCGGACGATTTTCGTTTTGGCATGTTTCAAGAGGTAACTCTTTCCGTCTGTGAACGTCCAGTTGTCTTTTTCTACGGTTCCCCAATATTTATTGATTACCCAGGTTTTTGATTTGTTTGGATGTCGCCTGTATCCCCATCTTTGGAGTTTGTTCCAGAGCATGCATTCGAGGTCTTTGAAGGTTTCTTTACTACAAACAGCTTTGTTGTAATTACACCATCCTCGTATGACAGGTGAGAGTCGGCTGATTAGGGCAGCCTGAGGGGCAGCTTTGTGACGGTCGATTATGTCAGCGAGCTGCCTATAGTGTTCTAGAACTTTTTCCTTGGATGGTTTGATGATGGTTTTAAAGCCTAGTTTTGAATGGTTTTTTCCGGCTGGATATTGTCGGATGTTGAATCCTAGGAAATTGAATCCTTCCGAAGTGTGAGTTATCTTTGTCTTACTGGGCTTTAATTCCAACCCTATGTCTTTTAGCCATTCACTGATGATTCTCTGACATTCTTCTATTATGGTTTGGTCTTTGTGCATGATGACAAAATCATCCGCATATCTAATTAGACTTATACCTCTCATCTTTTGAGCTTTTCCTAGTTTTTCTCCTTTTTTGTTCTTTTTATTTCCGATATAAGTCTTAATTATTGTTTCCATTCCATGAAGGGCTATGTTCGCAAGGAGAGGTGATATTACTCCTCCTTGTGGTGTGCCTTCTTCGGTTTCTGAGAATGTGTTATTATCCATCACACCAGCTTTTAACCAAGATTTAATTAATCGCCTCAAGGATGGATAGGTGTTTAATTTCGTGAGAAGAACATCGTGATTGATTTTATCGAAACATTTGGAGATATCGGCGTCTAGTACCCATTTAGGTTTTTTGCAGATCCCATTAAATATTGCTTCGATGGCATCATGACATGAGCGTCCTGGTCTGAACCCATAGGAGTTAGGTTCAAATTTAGCCTCCCATTCAGGCTCTAGTGCTTGTTTGACTAGTGCTTGTAGGGCGCGGTCATGCATTGTTGGGATTCCTAATGGGCGTTTTTCCTTCTGTCCGGGTTTTGGAATCCATACCCTTCTAGTTGGTTTGGCTTTTCTTGAGATTTCCAGATTAGTTACTAAGGCCAGACGTTGTTTACCATTTAAGGTTTTAACCCCGTCTATTCCAGCAGTTTTCTTACCTTTGTTCTCTTGGGTTACCCGCCTGACCGCAATCATTTTGGCTGACCAAGACTTGATCAGGGTCTTTTGTAATTTACGTACCACGCGAACATCGTCACGCTGTGAGGCTTGGTATATTCGTTTTTGTAACTTGAACACGGTTATTTCTAGCTTTCGCCAGTTGACCTTGTTCCATTCCGACTGTGGGTTGAATCCCCGAGTTTTAGACTTCTTCATTACTACTTACAACTACACCTATTCCTGTAACGTGAGTCCGTTGGCATATCCATAGGTATTACCCTAGGCATTGGCTTCTGACTCTATCTCTCCCCCAGATGACTTACGGTTAACTACCTACTCAGAATGTTCGACCTTTCTGAGAGTTCTTGTGGGGGTTACTTCGTTCCTGATAACCATTCTGTAGACTTTTAGGGCGGCATTGTTCACCGGGAATTTTATTTCTAGGGAAATCAATAGTTAAGCGACCAACTAACTATCCTTTATTCCGTTTGACTTTTTGTCTGTGGCGTATCAATCCATTTCGCCACGTGTAGGTGTCGATGATTCAAACATGCCTTCCTTGCGTACCCATGAGTCTTTTGCCTGCTACTAACTTTCCCTGGATTGGTTCCGCTTCGCTGTTCGACCCTTGCTTTCAATCCATGGGTTTTGTTAGTTCCCATGAACCAGGGTAGGGCTGTCACTCGGATTTCACGAGGGATGGTCTTTCACCATCATGGTTATCAAGTTGTCAAGGTTCTTTCTTCCTTGCGACTAATCCTCCTAAACCCTTGATGGGCAAGGTTTCTAGTCAACGAATCGCACGGCTGCATCCTACCCGGTAGTAGGGATTAAGTTTGACATAACTTACTGAGGTTTCGACCGTTCCTCAGACCTATTTGTGCTACCGTTTTTACTTGTTCCACCTGATGGATTGTTTTGGTGACTATAGGACAGTCCAATTTGCCTATTCCCTCCTCAGAGTTTACAGCTATCTTTGGAACATGCTGTGAGGATATAAGGAATGAAGTCTCGCATTTTTACAGATTGCGGCTTGCGAATAAGACACTTTTTCAGGACTTTTGCTACTGCTATCCATATCACCTCCCTCTTAGCGGCAGTGTGGCTAATCTGCTTCACCTCTGATTCCGCCCTGTTGCCAGCTTCACTCTGCTAGGATGTCGCCTGCTCGGTGTGGCCAGATAAGGAGTCTGCTGTCTCTTCAGCGGTGGGGTTTTCACCCACATCCGTACAGGTAGTTAGGTTTGTGATTTGATCACGCGCCCCCGAGTCATACCCTACTCTATTACGAGTAGCTCCTACTCGGAACAAGCCGCACTCCAA
>NZ_JAAHHU010000515.1:0-2982 GCF_010672095.1 Moorena sp. SIO3I6
TGGCAAATCCAACGGTTAACCGCAACATCCGCTCTGGGACAACCTTGAACACTGACTGGCTATCATACCTATACTCCCTGTAGTTTGTCAAGTACGATTTATACCAAATTAGATGCGATTACCCTGCTTGTTTAATTGTCGAAGTTTTATCTCCCAAAACCGAAGCCTTTGACCGGGGTAACAAATTTTATAACTATCAAAAATTAGACACATTGGTCGAATATGTCCTAATTAGCCAAGACCATCAACGTCTAGACTGCTTCCGCCGTAATGCCCAGAAAATTTGGACATTACAATTTTATGATCCAGGAAGTGAGATTCATCTAGAAAGTGTGGATTTTCGTACGAGTCTTGAGGCTTTGTATGAAGATGTATAGCGGTTTTAAATTAGGTGAGGTAAATTTTTTTAGGGAACAGGGAACAGGGAACAGGGAACAGGGAACAGATAAGAGGCAAGAGGCAAGAGGCAAGAGGCAAGAGGCAAGAGGGTGAAAATTCTTTGTACCTCATTAGAATATAAACCGCTATAACTTTTCCAAAATGATTAAATGGCCAAGAAAATTAGAGAACTCAAATCAATGCTAAAACAAGCTAGTTTCTCTTATCGTTCAGTACAAAATTGATAATCGTAGGGTGGGCAGTGTTATTAATGCGATCGCTAGCTAATTTTTTCGTTGGTGGGCAGTGCCTAGGCTGTTCACTTTGTCCTAGGGCCCGAGGAAAAAGTTTATGCACTTTTTGTGTAAGGTAACGAGACCGTGGGTCGCTTGCGATATATCGATTGTAGGCTCAGAGCGTTGCTCACGATCCCGGCATGAACAATTAGAACCCAAAAATGCTCAAAATACACAGCCTAGGCAGTGCCTAGTAATGCGATCGCTAGCTAATTTTTTCGTTGGTGGGCAGTGCCTAGTAATGCGATAACTAACTGTTATTATTGGTTTCAAGCACTGCCCACCCTACCTAACTAGGACATTAAATAAAGACCAAATTATCAGGGAATATTTAACTGCTAATCTAACCCAAAAAATACAAAAATTTACACATAATTGAGTATAAAATTTGCGATATCAAATATTTGTAAATAAATGTAAAAAAAAATTTTTTTTCTTGCCTTTTTACGATTATTTATGTATAGTATAAAAGGTGACGACTGAAACTAATAACCGCGCTGGATATGCCTCTTAACCATCCCCAGCGCGGCTTTCCTCCCAACCAAGTAGGAGCTACTTCCATAATGGCACCAAAAAATCACAATTATCTCTGTGGAATGGGCATCTGGTGGAATGGGCATCTTGCCCGTGACCATGATGGGCATCTGGTGGAATGGGCATCTTGCCCGTGACCATGATGGGCATCTGGTGGAATGGGCATCTTGCCCGTGACCATTATTTCCGGGCGGGCTGTCCCAACCAGGCGCGAAGAGGCGGAAAATCAGGGCAACCCTTGTGGTGGTGCGTTACGGGGCTACTGGCTACGACGTTGAATATGATGACAAGGCGCGCCCCTAACACCTCATAAGGGTAGGTTTTTTACAAAGACCTCAGGTGTGGGGTGTGGGGTGTGGGGTGTGGGGTGTGGGGGATAAGAAAGCGATGCAGCGCCGCTTTTTCGTTGTTTTCCTTTTCCTCTCCCTCTGGGTCGCCCCATGTTTGACCTTAATGTAAAAAACCTACCCCTGTGAGGCCCCTAACACACCCTACTGGACTGGCACAGCTAAAATAGTGTAATAGAATGCTAGATATTCGAGGTCAGTAAAATGGGAAGAGGTCGTCGAGATAAAGTACTTCTGGAAATAGAACAAAGACAAAGACTCGAAAAAATCAGTCGTAATGGTTATGCGCCTGCTCCCGAAAATTCTCCATGCCAGAGTTCTGTTGATGTGTGATGAAGGCGAACTGACATAGAAAAAATGGACAGATGGAGAGATTGCCGAAGCCTTAAATATTCATCGAAACACGGTAGGACGTATTAGAAAAAGATTTCTCAGCTATGGAGTTGAACCAGCGCTAAATCGAAAGCTGAGAAAAATTCCGCCAACTCCTCCATTAATAGATGGAGAACAAGAAGCACAAATTATCGCCCTCTGTTCGACCCGCCAGATGGTAGGGCAGATTGGACGAAATGACTCCTAACATCAGAACTGAAAAAACGAAGAATTGTCACCGAAATTTCCCGTGAAACTGTACGTCGCACATTAAAAAAAACCAGCAAGTCCAAAGAAAGTAGAACGGTTTTGTATTCCGGAACGAGATTTGGCGAGATTTGTCGCCCAGATGGAGGTAGTTTTAGACCTTTACTGTTGCTTACATTCGACCGATGAGCCTTTGATTTGTATGGATGAAGCATCAGTACAACTCCAAGATCATGTCTACGAACCGATAAAAATGCAACAATTCTCAAGATGCCAAAGAAGATTATCACTACACTCGTGAAGGAACACAAGCCCTGTTTAGGTTTTTTGACAAATCATGCTGGATGGCGGCGGGTTAGCAACCGAGAGCACCGAGCTCGCGAGTGATTGGGCTGAAGAAATTCGCCAATTACTGGATGTGGACTATCCTGATGCTCGTAAAGTTAAGTTAATCTGTGATAATCTTAATACTCATGCGGATTGCCTCTCTGTATGAAGCTTTTCCTGCTGATGAAGCCCAACGCCAAAGCTAGACGGCTCGAAATTTATCATACTCGAAGTAATGGCAGTTGGTTGAATGTCGCAGAGATTGAACTGAGCATTTTAACTAAACAATGTTTAGCCCGCAGGATTCTAGTCGAAGAAAAATTGCCAAGAGAGGAACGAAGCTTGGCAACAAGAGCGCAACAAAACAGCCAGTAAAGTAATTTGGCATTTTTCAACCCCGGATGCCAGAGTCAAACTTAAACACCTTTATCCAGTGTTTGAAGAGGAAGAGATGGCAGATTCTAATGCACCAAATTAGCTGTGCCAGTCCACTACTGGCGTGGCCAGCTTAAAATAGTGCA
>NZ_JAAHHU010000516.1:0-2976 GCF_010672095.1 Moorena sp. SIO3I6
GACCCAATGGTGCGGGTAAGACAACTACTATCAATATCATCTGTAACTTACTACGAGCGGATAGTGGTGCGATCGCAATCAATAACCAACCAGTGTCCGAGGCAACGAAAAAGCTGATTGGGGTTGCTCCCCAAGAGAATTTACTGTATCAAACCCTTAGTTGTCAAGAAAACTTGTATTTCTTTGCTCGTCTGTATGGGTTAGATGGTCAGCAGTGCTCTAAACAAGTTTACACTGCCCTTGCTGCGGTCAATTTATTAGAGCGGGCAAAAAGTCCGGTGGAAACCCTCAGTGGTGGGATGCAGCGACGGATGAATATTGCTGTTGCTCTAGTGCATCAGCCGAAATTACTTATTTTAGATGAGCCTACCACAGGCTTAGATATTGAAGCCCGATATGAAATTTGGGACTTGATTCGACGTCTTCAGGGCCAGGGAATTACTATTTTGCTGACCACTCATTCCCTTGATGAAGCAGAACGTCTTTGCCACAGAATTGGCATTCTTAAACAGGGACAGATTGTAGCAGAGGGGAGTTTGGTTGAGTTACGGCAAAAGATTCCGGCTCAAGAAATTGTAGTAGTAGACACCCCTCAAGAAGAACAAGCGATCGCTCGTGCCCAAGAATTAGGCTTTACTCATCGCCGCTATGGCAATGATTTAGCGTTTTGGCTACCAGAGTCTTTAGACCTGAAGGACATTATGGCATGTTTTGATGGGATTCCCCTCGATTCCATTGCTCGTCAACCAGTGCGGCTTGAGTATGTCTATGTAGAGGTTACATCAAATCTGGGAAATAAGTTAGTGGTTAGTCGTTAGTGAGAGTGTGTTGATCTCTAGTGACTACTGTAGGGGCGAACAGCTGTTCGCCTCTACTAACCACCAACAAAAAAAGAACAAGCTGGATATTTTGGGTGATTAACGATAACAATCTACAAACCATTCCCTTTGCTAGACAGCTGAGCCGCAACTTTCCTGAATACGTACAGCAAGCCTTCTGATGACAAAAGACTCATCTGGGCCAGGATATAATCAGCTAAGTGAGTAGTTGCTGACAGCACAATCAAACCCGATTCTTGGTCAAGCAAGCGCTCAATCAATTCAGCCTTTTCCTCTACAGATAATGTTTCGGCTAGACGCCAAACGCTATCAACCTTATTAGGCTTGGAGTTAATGTCAATTACGCAATTCTTATACATTGCCTTAGTGCCCTTCAATAACTGATGGGATTATAGAATTGCTGAGTTGACCGCCGTAACCGTAAATGTACTTAGAGAAAATAGACCAGCCCTGGAATTGTAAGTAAATTCCTCAAGGTTAATCAACCTGTTAGGGTTAATCAATGTTTTGTCTTCAGAGGGATATTATAACCCTTTTTTTCAGGATTTGTCACGATTTCCAGATATCAAGGCAGAGCCTTTGTTGGATTACAGCTAATCAAACCTATTGTGAATGACTCGATGCTGCTGGCTTTGGCAGTGTTACGATCCCTGAAATCTGTGAAGATGCCTCAGATAACTGATGCTATCTAGTTTATGGGCGTTACCTAGGTAACTGTGATTACCTAATTTTAACTAAAACTTGAACAAGTTTACGCTTAACTTTACGAAGACTTTAAATAAAAGTATTTTTCTTTAAAAAAAGAATTGATAAATTGATAAATAGTCAAGTCAAGCAAAATATCAAAAACATTCAGGGTAAAAAAATAAGACACCTTAAGGTATTTTAATTTTTCAGGAATACTCCAAAATTTAAATGTTGATTTATAGGGGAAGCTACGAAAAAATTATCGGTTTTACGAGTCTGATTTAGGGTGTATCAACTGGTGTATCAACTGGTGTATCAACTGGTGTATCAACTTCTGATGCCTTGAGGTGAGCTTAGTCTAAATTTGTTTGTCTGCAATGACCTTCTTGTGTCAATCATGTAATCTACCAAAGACAAAATCTGATGACTACTATTTTTGGATTTGAGACTGGCAACTTCATAAATTGGAACACTATCGGCGATGCCAGCATTGAGACAGCGGCATTTGGCAGTATCCCTTCTCAGGGAAAATTTCAGGCTTTAATTACTAATGATGTCGGTTCTGTAAGTGATAGCGCACTTGAAAACTTCTTGGGGTTCAACCCAGGCAGTATAGATGGTTTTAGCAATGGAGATGCCAAAGAAGGATCCGCTCTCAAGTTACAACCTATTACAGTCAACGCTGGGGATGTTTTGAGCTTCGACTTTAACTTCCTCACTGATGAGCTTACCCCTGACTCCACCTTCAAGGATTTTGCCTTTGTCTCCATCACCCCAAAGGTTTTATCTAACCTGGCAGATACCAATAGTTCATTTCTGCTGTCTCCTACAGGATTTCGTGAGGAAACAGACTACGATACCTTTACCTACAAATTCCCAACTGCTGGCACTTATCTAGTAGGTATGGCAGTGGTGGATGTAGAAGATGAGTTGTTGGAATCCGCGCTACTAGTGGATAACTTAAGAGTTGTGCCGAAAGATGAAGTAATTGTAGGCACAAGCAACGGTGAAACTCTTTTCGGCACTGCTGATAATGACACCATCTACGGTCAAGGTGGTAATGACAGAATCTTTGGCAGTGAGGGAGTAAACATTCTCTATGGTGGTGCTGGGGATGACGAGATTTTCGGCGGTTCCAACCCTGACACCATTTATGGCGGCACTGGTAATGACGAGATTTTCTCTTCCGGAGGCAATAACACAGTCTATGGGGGTATCGGTAATGACCTCATAGACACTGGCACTGGTAATGATTTAGTAGTTGGTGGCTTTGGCAACGATACGATCAGGCTTGGGGGTGGTGACGATATTATTGCCCTAGAAGCACGCAAAGGAACTGATACTATCATTAACTTTGAGGCTGGTAAGACGTTGCTAGGTCTGTCTGGTGCCTTGACTTTCAGTAACTTGAGGTTTAACCAAAGTGGCAGTGATGTCCAAATCTCTGCTA
>NZ_JAAHHU010000517.1:0-2973 GCF_010672095.1 Moorena sp. SIO3I6
AAGAGTCTCTACACATTCCCAACGAGACGACCTTGATAGACAAGCTGAATTTTTACGGTCAAAATACCCAAACGCTGAAGTTATTTCAGAAGTTGGATCGGGACTCAATTTTAAACGGCGAAAGTTTCTCAAAATATTGGAACGAATATACAGCTCTGATATCTCGGCATTTGTCATTGCATACCCAGATAGAGCAGTCCGATTTGGATTTCCGTTACTTGAATGGTTGTGCCAAAAAAGTGGAGTTAAACTCTTGGTTCTCCATGAACGTAAATTATCCCCAGAGCAAGAACTCGTCGAAGATATCTTGTCCATCCTCCACTGTTTCTCTGCTAGGCTTTACGGACTCCGAAAATACCAAAAACAAGTCACGAAAGCGGTACAAGAAAAAACCTCGGAATCAGACGGTGAAGTTGACACCCAACAGTGTCTCAAAGATCAGGGTGTTTCCGTCTAAAGAACTTCATAAAGTTTGGAAAACTTGGCTCAACGCTTATCGGTGGGTTTATAACTGGTCAATAGCTACTATCAAGAATGGCTATCAAGGTAGTGCTTACGATTTACAGAAATTAGCAAGAAGTGCGGATAGACCAGAGTGGGTAAAGACATTACCAGGCCACCAACTACAAGAAGCCGTGGCAGATGGGTTCGATGCAGTTAAGCAGGCGAAAGCTAACGGAGGTTTTGCTAAGTTTAAGTCCTGTCGAGAGACAAGGCAGGTGATCAAGTTCAAAGCAGGAAACTTCAAGAAGGGTTTCTGGTACCCAACAAAAGTAAAAGGATTGTCTTTCCGCTCACCTCAAGACTTCCCTAGCGAATGTATCTACGGAACTCAATTAGTGTGGATCAAAGGAAAATGGTACGGGATTTTTCCTGAGTACATTGAGCCCACTCCTACTGAAGAGG
The DNA here is from genome assembly GCF_010672095.1 of Moorena sp. SIO3I6. Lineage (NCBI taxonomy): Bacteria > Bacillati > Cyanobacteriota > Cyanophyceae > Coleofasciculales > Coleofasciculaceae > Moorena > Moorena sp. SIO3I6. The sequence goes on from NZ_JAAHHU010000517.1 coordinate 907, forward strand.
AACGAGTAATAGCCTTAGACCCAGGTGTTAGGACATTCCTTACTGGTTTTGATGGCAGAAATTATATCGAAATAGGTAAGAGCGATATTGGTAGAATCCAAAGACTTTGTCAACAATTAGATCGGTTGATGAGTCGTATTGACTTAAGCTCTGCCAAACGTCAGAGACGTTCGCGAAGCGTGCGCCAAAGCGCAGGAATGAGGAAAGCCGCTCATCGTTTACGCCAAAAGATTCAAGACTTGATCAAGGACACCCACAACAAGTCGGCCTCCTTTCTCGTTAGTAACTACAAGCTGATCTTTTTACCAAGGTTTGAGACATCTTTGATGGTGGTAAAGTCAGCTAGGAAGTTGAACAAGAAGACAGCTCGCAATCTGCTCACCTGGAGTCATTACAAATTTCGTCAACATTTGATACAAATGGCAGATCGGCATGATGTAAGGGTGGTATTAGTTAATGAATCTTACACGAGCAAGACTTGTCCGGAGTGCGGTCATATTCACGAAAAATTAGGCGGTAATAGAAAATTCCAATGCCCAAAATGTGGTTTCTCATTACCACGGGATTGGAATGGCGCACGGAACATAATGATTCGTGCTTTGTCGGCAACAACCACCAGGTTTTCACCTGGTGCTATACAGGTCATTCCTGCTGATAAGTAGGTTTGCACAGGTTAAATGTTGCACATGCTGAACTAATCAAACTTCGTCAATATATTCTCGATACCCTACCCACCCTTACCCCTGCTCTCAACTCCCTATCATCCTCGCCCCTGACTTCTAGTCTTTGCAGTTCGTTTTTCCCCCACATCCCCACTACCGGCAAAGCCCTCAAAGCTGCTGAAGACCAGCTAGATAGTATCATCTGCGCTTATGTAGCAGCCTACTGGTGGTATTGGGGAACTGAATTTAATTGGGTATTAGGAGATGCAACAACTGGGTATATTATTACCCCCTGTCGAAACGGAAAAGACTGATCAACTCTCAAGGCACGCACTATGGCAAAATAGTAATCGTCGAGAAAAATCAACCATAACAATAAAGTAATCCCAGTGAGTCCTACTGCCCAAGCGCCCAAGACTACTCGCCGCCTAGTGTTTCCTTTCACTGCCATTGTCGGTCAGGAAGAAATGAAACTGGCATTGCTCCTAAATGTGATCGATCCCAAGATTGGGGGAGTAATGATCATGGGCGATCGCGGCACAGGCAAATCTACTACTATTCGTGCCTTAGCTGATTTATTACCAGAAATCGATGTAGTTGCTGAAGACCCTTTCAACAGTGACCCTCAGGAACCTGACTGGATGGGCAATGGTAATGGAGCAGCTGCATCTAGGACAACGGTCAAGAAAAAAGTTCCCATGGTAGATTTACCGTTAGGAGCAACCGAAGACCGGGTTTGTGGTACAATCGATATAGAAAAAGCCTTATCTGAAGGTGTCAAAGCTTTTGAACCAGGACTGTTGGCTAAAGCTAATCGAGGCATCCTCTATGTCGATGAGGTTAACCTGCTCGATGACCACCTAGTGGATGTACTCCTAGACTCCGCTGCTAGTGGTTGGAATACTGTAGAACGGGAAGGCATATCCATTCGCCACCCTGCTCGCTTTGTATTAGTAGGTTCTGGTAACCCAGAAGAAGGAGAATTACGACCCCAGTTACTAGACCGCTTTGGGATGCACGCGGAAATCCGTACAGTCAAAGAACCAGTGCTGCGAGTCAAAATTGTGGAAGAACGGGGAGAGTTTGACCAAAATCCTCACAAATATATTGAACAGCACCAAACTGAGCAAGAAGCGTTACAGAAACAGATAGTAATGGCTCAAGAGCGACTTGCTGAAGTAGAAATGGACTACGACTTTCGGGTGAATATTTCAGAAGTTTGCTCAGAACTGGATGTGGATGGACTCAGGGGTGATATTGTAACTAATCGTGCGGCTAAGGCTCTGGCTGCATTTGAAGGACGAACTGAAGTTACAGTGGATGATATCCGCCGGGTGATTACCTTATGTTTACGGCACCGCTTGCGTAAAGACCCCCTGGAGTCGATTGATTCAGGATATAAGGT
>NZ_JAAHHU010000518.1:0-2965 GCF_010672095.1 Moorena sp. SIO3I6
AAGGCTTGAAAGCCTTGTCGGGTATGCCTTCTGCCTTCATGCAGCCAGCCCTATTTATTTCCTATTCATAATTCCTAAAATTTGTCAAGTTTTTTGTAAAGAAATATGTTTATAAAGCATAGCTTAAAAAAGGGGGGAATTAGATTCAAAAGTCCCCCTTATTAAGGGAAACGGGGGATCTGAATCAGGGCTTAACAAAACTGACATGCACCCGCATGTAGGGTGCATTAGGGGCGGGCTTGCCCTCATTTTCACAGTCGCCAGTGTTTGGAGAGCCCGCCCCGTAACGCACCACCTTTAGACTCTACGTCAATATCTATGACTCGATACTGTTGTTTGATACTTCAATGACTCTTAGCTCGATTATTGCTTCTGGAGTCTTTATCAACAGACTGAAAAATCTGAAGCTTTTGTGGCTGTTAAGGCAATTAAACCAGATAAACCAACCACTTTCAGGAAACTTCCCGCAGAATCACTGATTAGGGCTTAACACCTAACCTACTAGAATAGTAACATAACTTTCAAAAAAAGAATATATCCTGGATTAGGCTATATGCGTTCGCGTAGCGTAGCCCTTCGGGCTAATCGCAAAAAATTTCACACCAGCCCTAATCCTTGTGTTCTCGGTAATCTAGTCAGCAAATCATAACAACAATGAGCGACTTGATACCTCCTCAGGGTAGGAAAACTACTGAGCAAATAATCTATGAAATTTTAGTCAACTATAAATAGCTTACTGATAGATATAATAGTCAAGATTTTTGTAGAGATGTTATCGAAAACTGAAGTTATGGTAAATAGCAAATAAATTATGATTTTTAGTTTAAACTTAATCAATAGCTCTATAAGGTAAACCTTATCATACTGATATAGTATTATCAAATATTTTTAGTATAATAATTACTAATTCGATGGCTTAAGTGACTTGTGGGATCGTCCTTTAAACTTTATTTTTAAGTATTTATGCTTAAGCTAATTTAAGAAAAATTTGGCAAATTATAAAAAAAAGAATGAATTAGCACTATGTCAGAATTGAACCCACCTCTTACCAAACATGACTTTACTAACACTTGCTGGAAAGATGTAGTGAAAAGCAGCGAAAGTAAGGATTGTATCACCTATTGTATTGGTTTTCATGAAAAAGCCAAGGAGGCGCAAGAATCAGGAAATTTCAGAGAACAAGCTGTTTTTGAAATTCTGGCAGTCGTGACTAAGGCTCGAATTAATCCAGAATGCAACGAAAAGTTGTTTGCTGATAGGTTTAAAAATCTTACAGAAGAGCAGCTAAATTTTCTTGCTGAAATTGCACCTGAAATATCAGATCCTGAACTTCAAGCGCGAGTAGCAGATATTCTTTGGGTCAGACGACGTGACCATCCAATGGCTCAGTTGTCAATTACCGCTTACTTAGAATCAGCAACTACGTTAGAAAGCTCTAAGAATTGGCATCATTATTTGGAGAGAATAGAACGAGCATTTCGGCTCGAACGCCAATTTAAAAATAATAAAAAAGTTGTTTTTCAACATATAGAAGCAGTTCTTGAATGCTATGAAGGGGAAGACTATTTGTGGCCATCTATACAATTAATGGAGCTATTGCAGGAACATAAATGTGGAGAACCAGCCAAATATGCAGCCCTTGCTGAAAAAGCAGCAACTTTAGCAGAATCAATTTATAATTGGGAAATAGCAAGAAGATTCTGGAGTATTAAAGCAGTATGGCATTGTATGGATAAAGACTACAGCAAAGAGCGTGCTGCTTCAATGTCAGCCGCTGAGACTTATTTCAAGGAAGCCGACTCTGCTGTTAAAAGAACTCCACAAAGCTACATGGTCGCATCACACTTTTTAGAACAAGCTGTTAAAGCCTTTAGAAGCATTCGAGGCACAAAGGAAGAAACTGTGGATGCCAAAGCAAGAGCCGAGGAACTTCACAGGCTGCTTCTTCAGTACCAAGAAAAAAGTCGCAACGAGATGATGACCATTTCTCATAAAATGGATATTAGCAAGGTCGTAGAGGAAGCCAGAAATTGGGTTAGGGACAAAGACTTTAAAGAGGCACTATTAGCTTTGTCTGTTTTAGCTGTTCCAACTAATGTCTCTAAATTGAAACAAGAAGTACAGCAGGACGCTCATAAGTCTTTAGGATCTCATCTTGTCCCTAATGTCATCATAAATGAAATGGGCAAAACTGTTGCTAATCAACCAGATTCTGTTTTCTCCAGTAATCCTAAAAAAGCGGAGGCTGCAACCAATTTTTATATGTGTCGGAAAGCCATTGACTATTATAAGCTACAAGCTCAAGCATATATTGAACCTGCCAGATATCAGATTAATTTAGAGCATTGTGTGCGACTTAACGATATTCTCTTCATCGTTTCCAATAGTCCATTTATTCCCCCTGAGCGTGAGTACCTGTTTGCAAAGGGGCTGTATGCTGGACTTACTGGAGACTTTTTCACATCTACCCACATCCTAATTCCCCAAATTGAACAAAAATACGACGCATTCCCCCACCTGGCCTTTGGCCACGCTACGCGAACGTTCAGGTGGGGGTTAAGGAGTAGCTAATCAACTTGGCTTCTGACCCAACGCTCTATAAGTTCCCCAACGCTTACCCCAGACTGTTTGGCCGAAGCTCGTAGCCATTCCCAAGAGGAATTAGTAAGCATTATGTTATGAGCTTTCTTCAGTTCGTCGTAGTGAACGGGGATGCCCCTCATCCTTTTTTGAGATTTTTTGTTACTTGTGCTTGACATATCCAGAACATCCACATATACTCGAAGTATAGTAGCAAAGAAATAGATGAAAAAGCCAACCAAGATAATACGCACTGACAAATGGAGTGCGGCTCGTTCCTAGGAAGAGCCTCCTGAAACAGGAGGGGTAAAACTAGGGGGATTCGCGGGGAAAACCCAGAAATCCTAACTATCTGTAGGATGGTGGTGAAAACCCACCCCTTGAG
>NZ_JAAHHU010000519.1:0-2961 GCF_010672095.1 Moorena sp. SIO3I6
CTTTCTACAGCTTATTTCTTAAGGTGTCCAAGATGGCTTTCTACAGCTTATTTCTTAAGGTGTCCTTATTTCTTAAGGTGTAAAGCTGTTACTAGCCATATTTATGGAGGTAAAGCTAGCTGTTAGTAGCCAACTTTATTATTGCTTATCTTTATTATACCACCACTTATCTTTAGCTTTAATTATGATTATCCATGATCCTCATCCTGGCTACACTCTTGACTAACTGAACTACGTAAGGCTGAGATCAATACTATGAAGGCGATCCCGCCTTTTTTTTTCGCTAGCCAGGTCGTGGTACCTCTTGGCTCGATTCGTCAGATAAAAGATTTCAGTGAATATACTTAATTGTATTTTTGTTGCAATATTTTACTTTTTTTGAGATATTAGACTTAAGGTACCTGTTGCCCCAGGGATAAAAAAGGCAACAGCTGTACTTAGGTCAGTATTGGTATGTAGATATTGATATGTAGATATCGGTATGTAGATATCGGTTCTGGCTACATCGGGATTCCTAAACAAGGGAATAAGGCATTGGCCATGATTTTTCCTCATGATCCATGTCTATCCCCCTTGCTCCCCCGTTAATTGAATAGCGTAGCCTCCGCTGCTATACCCCGTCATGACCATAGCTCTCCCCATAGGGCATAGCCCTTAGGAAGTAACCCTTAGGGATTATTGAAAAGTACTACTTTTCGTATTTCTAAGGGGTTGGGTGAAGGCTAGAGAATAAGTGTTATTGAAAAGTAGCCCTTCTCGAAAAGTAAGGGTTAACGGAGTGTATAGCAGATGTCGCAGAAGCTAGACCTTCCCGGACTCTACCAGGAGTAAGGAAGGCTATGGTAGGTCTTCTGCGAGAGTAAGCAAGTCTTACTTCCCTAGTGATGTAAATGCCATAGACTCCTCTTGTAAAACCCCTTTTAGCCGAAGGAGGTTTTACAAGAGGGTATAGGGGGGATTTAAGAGCAAGCCAAGAGGGTTACGCTATGGGCACGCTACGCCCATCAAGAAGGGGGATGCTATGGGGAGGATATGGCATAGGAGTTTCTACCTGCCTGCCGATCCAGTACAGGTGCTACCTGAACCCATACGATTTACTCGTCTCCATCAAATTCGCCATTTAAGTCCTCTCTATCTACCTACCTGAACCGCTATGCTCAGACTCATATCCGATGTCGCCCCAGAAGCTCCGTCTTTACCGCGATTGCCAGAGTTGCTAAAGCCCCTAAACAAGGAAGCACGACCACCGCTTAGCCCTACTGAAAAAATTCCCAAAGGGGAGATTCGCTCTAGCCTGAGGGCTGCAACCCTTGACGGCGTGTTTTCCACCTTCTTTTCCTGTATCACAGCTGAGGTTTTCCTCACTAACTTCTTGCTGCAACTGGGGGCTAGCAACTTTGAAATTGGTATTCTTTCAGGGATACCTCTACTGGCGAATTTTCTACAGCCTATTGGTGCTTATTTATCTGATCGATCCTACAGTCGCCACTGGTTTATCATCAAAACTTTCATTCCTTCGCGACTACTATGGTTATTTGTCCTAGTAGGCATTGGGATGTTCTGCACTGGTCTGGCTCCAGCTCATCATCTAGTGTTGTGTACACTGGCGATTAACCTGATCACTCACATTTTTGGAGCTTTGGGTAGTCCCTCTTGGTCTAGCTGGATGGCGGTGTTAGTTCCTGTTCGCCTGCGAGGGCGCTATTTTGGACTGCGCAATAGCTTTACTAATTTAACCAACCTACTTTGTGTTCCCCTACTGGGATACATTGTTTCTAACTGGCAAGGTGGGCAAATTCAAGGCTATGGCGTAATTTTGATTTTGGCTATCCTAGCTGGAATACTAAGTCTAGTCTTTCAGTTCTTTATGGTAGATATCACTCCTCAGATACCCTCAAAGAAGACTGCGAAGACTGATGAGACTACTGATGAAACCTTAGAGTCTGAGAAGCCGACGCCCTCTGATTATGCTGCCCTATTGAAAGACTCAAACTTCCTAATCTTTGTACTCTACTTTGGATTGTGGATGTTTGCCTTCACCCTCAGCGCTCCCTTTTTCAATGTTTATCTGCTCGACAATTTGGGCTTAGATGTGGGTTGGGTAACTCTCTATACTAGTCTGATGGCTGGGGCAAGTTTATTGACACTGATCTACTGGGGTAAGTTGTCTGACCTGATCGGAAATCGTCCAGTACTAGTGATGGTTGGGATTCTCCTATCCGTGATTCCCTTACTTTGGCTTGGAATCGGCAGCCCAACAACTCTCGCTCTTTGGGTTTGGCTGCCGCTTTTATTCTTCGGGACAGGTTCAGCTGCAGCAGCCATTGACCTGTGTGCCAATAATATCCAAATCGAGATATCACCAGCCCACAAACCCTCCACCTATTTTGCAGCAGCTGCAGCATCAGCCGGATTAGGGGGTGCTATAGGTAGTATGTTTGGTGGCTTTTTAGCCGAGTTGCCTCACTTCGGTGGTTTGCCAACATTATTTGCCCTATCAGCAGTGGTGCGATTGGCTACCCTTTTACCTTTGGCATTTGTCCGGGAGCCACGGGGTCGGAACCTCAAACAACTGCTGCTTCGTAACCGTGCTTGAAAAGCAATAGTTTAGTCAAGAGTTATCAGTGTAGGGTGCGTTATTAACGCACCCTAAAAGTATAGTTAAGACTTAAAGTTATTGCGTAAGTCCTCAAGTAATGACTCTTGAGAAAAGCTAAGGTTGATCAGGTTAATTTCACTTAAGTTAATTTCACTTAAGGTTGAAGAAATTTGCTAAAGCCTCAACCATCATTGGTGGCCAACGGCGGACATGCTCTACCCAGTCTAAGTCCTGGTATCGCTTGTCGAGACCAACGGCTGCCACCCAATTACTCTCAGCTTCCCCCCGTTATTAGAGTCGAACTAGGGGTTCCCCCCTAGAACTCTCCTCCAGAACCGGACATGACTGTTCCCAATCATCCA